>JBEPXL010000463.1:0-3681 GCA_041641935.1 Desulfobacteraceae bacterium
CCGGTTGTCCCGGCGGGTCATCCAGAGGCGGGCATGGTCCACGTCCGCGTGTTTGATGATATTCAGCACCAGTTCCCGGATGGACGAGTAGAGAAACACCCGCAGATCTTCGGGCAGGGGATCGATTGCCTGCTCCAGATCGACTTCCACTTCAAAATTGAACCGCTGCCGGATCTGGTCGGCCAGGTGATTTACAGCGGCATTCAGCCCCATTTCGTAGAGAACGGCGGGGCTCAGGTCGAAAATCAGCGACCGCGTCGCATCCAGTGCCCTGGCGGTCCAGTCCAGAACCCGTTCGAGGTGCTTCTGTTTCCCGTCCCCGTTGAATTCCCGTTTTAAGTTCTGGAGGGAAAAGATGCAGGCGGCCAGGAGCTGCTGAACATCGTCATGCAGCCCTTCGGCGATGCGCCGCCGTTCCCGTTCCTCGGCGGTGGATGCCAGATGGGCCAGGTGGCGGATCTCTTCCCGGGACCGCTGCAGCGCCTCTGTCCGCTGCCGGACCCTTTCTTCGAGTTCCTCGTTCAGCTGCTGCAGTTGCTCGTCGGCCTGTTTCCGGTCGGTAATATCAAAATTGACCCCCAGCATCCGGTCCGGGCGCCCGTCCTCATCATAGAAGACCCGGCCCCGGCCGGCAAGCCAGCGTGCGGTTCCGTCCGGTGTGCGGATACGGAATTCCGTATCGAAAATATCGGTTTCATGTACTGCCCGGTTTACCTGCTCAGTAACCGCAGATGCGTCATCCGGATGAAGAAGGTTATAGAAATCATCGACCGCCTGCGGCGCTTCACCGGGACCGATACCATAGAGATCGCACATGCGCCGGTCCCACTGAATCCTGTTGTGATACAGATCAAAGTCCCAGGTGCCCATGTGGCCGCCTTCCAGGGCCAGCCGGAGCCGCTGTTCCCGGTCCTCCAGTTCGTTCTGCACCTGTTTCAGCCGGTCAATGTCCACCATTGTCAGCACGACGCCGTTCACATTCCCGCCGGCGGTGCGGTACGGCAGAACCCGCAGGACATACCAGTGCCCCTGCCGGGTCCGCACCTCCTGTTCCATCGGTTCTTCTCCGGCGAGTACCTGCTCGGCTTCTTTCAGCAGGTCCACCGTTTCAAAGGTTGCGGCAAAATGGCGCAGCGGCCGTCCCCGGTCTCCGGGGCGGGTATTCAGCAGACGGTCGGCGGGGGCCGTTGTCTGGCGGATATTCAGATCCGGATCGAGAAAGACGGTGGCGATTTCAGTGGATGTAAGCAGGTTGGCCATATCGTCGTGGGCGTGGGTGAGTTCATCGACCTTGTCCTGCAGCTGCTGGTTGAGGGTCGTCAGTTCCTCGTTGAGGGACTGCAGCACCTCCTTGCTGGTTTCCAGTTCTTCACTGCTGGACTGCAGTTCCTCATTGATGGAGATGATTTCCTCGTTGCTGGCGCGGAGTTCTTCATTGGACATCTCCAGTTCTTCAATGGTGGAACTGAGTTCTTCCCGGTTCTCCTTCAGGGTGTATTCGAGTTCGGCGATCCGCCGGTTGGCTTCCGCCTCGCTGGAACTGGTGTCGGGGGCCAGGGGCGGGAGGATTTCCCGGCGGTCGAACAGACAGATGTAAAGACCGGAATTTTCTTCGCCCAGGGGGCGGGCGGTGATGGTGACGCGGTAATCGTTTTCATCAACGGTGAGCCGCCCGGTGGCAACGGCTTCTGCCTCATTCTGGAAAATCACCTTCTGCAGTACCTGCCGCACCCGGATCTGAAGCCCGTTGGCGGCCATCAGCGGAAGGATGTTCTGCATTCTGCCGGTGGGAACCGCCAGATACGGAGCGCTTTTTCCGAACACGTACAGAACGGTCATGTTCCGGTCCACCGCGACCGCGCAGATGGTGTTGTGTTCCAGTACGGCTTGCCGGGCTGCGTCTTCCAGATTGAATTCCGGGGATTTCTTTTTCTTCTTCCGGGGGGAAAGGACGTCGGCCAGCCGTTCCGTGGGAGAGGGCGGCATCAGGCCTTTCAGGCGGCGGTTGGCGCCGATTCTGCGATAAATGCGCCCCTTCTGGTGAATCGGCTTGAACAGGTGGTTCATGTGCCGCCCCACCGTTTCGGAAGGACCGAGCAGCAGCACCCCGTCCGGCTTGAGGGCAAAATGGAAGAGGGCCAGTGTCTTCTGCTGGACCGGCTGACCGAGATAGATCATCAGGTTGCGGCAGCTGATCATGTCCAGCCGGGAATAGGGGGGATCGGTCAGGATGTTCTGTTCGGCAAAGGTGACCATTTGCCGGGTATCCCGGTTGACCCGGTAGTGATCTCCCTCGGGCACGAAGAACCGTTCCAGCCGTTCCGGTGATACATCGTGTTCAATGGAACGGGGATAGCGGCCTTCTCTGGCGGTATTCAGTGCATCGTTATCAATATCCGTGGCAAAAATCACCACCGAGCAGGGGCGTTTCGCCTGCAGAAAATGTTCCTGGATGATGACCGCCAGGGTATAGGCTTCTTCACCGGTGGCCACACCGGGAACCCAGACCCGCAGCGGTTCGTGGTCTTTGAGCCGGTTGCACAGGCCCGGCAGCACGTCACGGGCGAAATGCTCGAACACTTGGGTATCGCGGAAAAAACAGGTGACGCTGATCAGCAGATCCCGGAAGAGCGCCTGGACTTCTTCCGGATCATTGTCGAGCAGTTCCCGGTAGGCTTTGGGAGCGGAGATACGGGCGAGCGCCATGCGTCGGTGAATGCGCCGCATCAGGGTCGCCTTTTTGTACCGGCTGAAGTCCTGGCCCACCTGTTTCCGGACCCTGTTCAGAATCTCATCCAGATGGTCCTGTATCAGGTGCGAGCCCTCATCGACGGACGCCTGCTTCATGTGTCCGTTCCGGAGAAAATCAACCAGAAACTCCGGTATCTGTTCCGCATCCAGAACCCGGTCCACCATCTGGGTGGAAATGGCGCTGACGGGCATCCCTTTGAACTCGGCCTGCCCGGGATTCTGGGCCAGCACCAGCCCGCCGGCCTCGTTGATCTCCTTGAGCCCCAGGCTGCCGTCGGTGCCGGTTCCGGAAAGAATGACGCACATGGCCCGTGATCCGCTGTTGCGGGCGAGGCTCCGCAGAAAATGGTCCACCGCCATGCGATGGCCGCGTTGGGCCGTCGGCTTCACGGGTGTAAGAAAGCCGCCTTTGAACTCCAGATACCGGTCGGGCGGAATGGTATAGATGTGGTCGGGCGCCGGGCGGACCGGTTCATTGACCTCGGAAACCTCAATTTCGGTGACGGCCTGCAGCAGCTCCGGGATCAGGCTTTCATGTTCAGGCGACAGATGGTGGATCACCACCATAGCGATTCCGCTGTCGTGGGGCATGTGCTGAAGCAGCCGCTTGGTGGCGGCCAGTCCGCCTGCCGAAGCGGCAATGGCGGCGATCGGCGGCATTGCCGGTGTGGTGTTCGGTTGATTCGGCGTTGTCATGATCGTATCAGTAGAGACTCATTCCCCAAGGGGAAGAAATATCGCTGACGGCAGAAACAGCAGGGTTCCGCCTGTATTGATTCAGTATAATTTACAAAAAGCGGAAGGACATTTCCGGATAAAATAGCAACATATCCTGTGCGGTTCAAGAAAAAAGAGTAACTCCCCTTTCACGGTTCGCGCGCCGGTGATCCGTTCGACTGTTCATCCGGGGAAGGGGGGGGGGGGCGTCTT
>JBEPXL010000464.1:0-3677 GCA_041641935.1 Desulfobacteraceae bacterium
AATTCATCGGGATCGGACCAGCCTTCGCCGGTGTGGGTCAGGTATTCCGCCACATCGAAGCCGATTCCCCCGGCTCCGATAATCGCCACCCGCCGCCCCGCCGTTTTTTCGCCGGTCAGCACGTCCATGTAGGTCAACACTTTGGGATGGTCCCGCCCCGGAATCTCCACCTCGCGGGGCACAACCCCCGAAGCCAGAACGACGGCATCATATCCTTCCCTGATCAGCATTTCGGATGTAGCATGTTCGCCGAGTCGTACCCGGACCGCTGTGGTTTCCAGCATGCGTCTGAAATACCGGAGGGTTTCGTCAAATTCCGCCTTGCCCGGGATGACCCGGGAGATATTGAACAGACCGCCGATGCGGTCACTTTTCTCGAACAGGGTCACCGCATGTCCCCGCCCGGCGGCCACTGTGGCAAAGGAGAGACCGGCCGGTCCCGCCCCGACCACGGCAAACCGTTTTGTTTCCCGGGCGGGCGTATACACCAGTTCCGTCTCCCGGCAGGCCCGGGGATTGACCAGGCAGGAAGCGATTTTTCCTTCAAAGATATGGTCCAGACAGGCCTGGTTGCAGGCGATACAGGTGTTGATCTCGTCGGTCCGGTTTTCGGCGGCCTTGCGGACAAAATCCGGATCGGCCAGCAGAGGGCGGGCCAGGGAAACCATATCGCCGTCTCCGCGGGCCAGAACCGCTTCCGCCGTTTCGGGCATGTTGATCCGGTTGCTGGTAATCACCGGGACCGGAACCGCTTCCCGGAGCCGGGCGGTGATCAAGGTGAAGGCGGCCCGGGGAACCATCATGGCGATGGTCGGAATCCGGGCTTCATGCCACCCGATGCCGGTGTTGATGAGATCGGCCCCCGCGTCGGCCACTGCCTGTCCCTGGGTGATGACCTCCTCCCAGGTGTTGCCGTCGGGAACCAGGTCGAGCAGGGACAGCCGGTACACGATGATGAAGTCCTGCCCCACCGATTCCCGTACCTGGCGCACTATCTCCACCGGAAACCGTATCCGGTTTTCCAGGGAACCGCCCCACCGGTCGGTCCGCTGATTGGTACGGGGTGCGGTGAACTGGTTGATCAGATACCCTTCCGATCCCATGATTTCCACGCCGTCGTATCCGGCCTCCCGTGCCAGTCGTGCGCACCGGGCAAAATCCTGTATCTGTTCCGTGACCTCTTCATCGGTGAGTTCACGGGGTTTGAAGGTATTGATCGGCGCCCGCAGCGGTGACGGCGCGACCAGGTCTTTATGATAGGCATACCGGCCGGTGTGAAGAATCTGCAGCAGGATTTTTCCGTCGGCTTCATGTACGGCACGGGCAATGATCCTGTGCCGGTCCGCTTCGGCTTCTGTGGTCAGGGCCGATGCACCGTCCCAGGCCCGTCCGGAATGATTGGGGGCGATGCCGCCGGTTACGATCAGACCGATGCCGCCCCGGGCCCGTGCGGCGTAGAAGGCGGCCATCCGTTCGAATCCGTCCGGGGCCTCTTCCAGTCCCGTGTGCATCGATCCCATCAGAACCCGGTTTTTCAGGGTCGTACATCCCAGATCCAGGGGGGCGAGAAGGTGAGGATAGGATACGTCCATGGTTTCTGTACTCCTTCAAGTGGTTGTCGGCAGCGGTTCGGTTCGTCGATTGTTTCATCAGAATGAAAGCAGAAAAGTCATCATAACCGGTCCGGACAATGATTGCAAACGGCGTTTGTTCCGGAATGATTCTATTCCGGTTGCATTCCCGCTGCTGTTTTTATATGAATAGGAAGAAAGGATTCAGGCGTATTCATACCAGAATGATCCATTCCCGCCCTGCGGGAACAGGAGTCGCATATGAAGCGGATCTGCACGTTCCCTTTTCCGGGAATATCGGGACCATACCGTTCAGGGGTTGTCATCTGTCTGATTGTTCTTGCAGCCGTCATGGGACCGGCAGCGGCTGTGCCGGCCCGGGCCGCTGTTCCGGAAGGGAATATCGATTTCACGATGCTCAGTCTGGAAGAACTCAAGAACGTGCGCATCACCTCGGCCTCCAGACGGCCGGAGCCCATTGCCGATGTACCGGCGGCGGTCTTTGTCATTACCGATGAGGATATCCGCCGCTCCGGGGCCACCAGTATTCCCGAACTGCTGCGCATGGTTCCGGGTGTGCAGGTGGCCCGGATCTCCGCAACGGAGTGGGCGGTCAACATGCGGGGGCTCAATGAACTCTTTTCCAACAAACTGCTGGTGCTGATCGATGGCCGGAGCGTCTACACCCATGCCTTTTCCGGGGTTTTCTGGGATATCCAGGATACGGTTCTGGCCGACATCGACCGGATCGAGGTGATCCGGGGACCGGGGGCGGCGCTCTGGGGCGCCAATGCCGTCAACGGCGTCATCAATATCATCACCAAAGGCGCGCACCGGACCCAGGGCGGGTATCTGTCCCTGCTGGGAGGAACCGAAGAGGGGATCGGGGTTGTTCGGTACGGCGGTGTTTTCGGAAATGATATTAATTACCGCATCTACACCAAGTATTTTGGCCGGGGCAGGCTCTTTGAAAACGAGGAGGACATCGATAACAACCTGTCCAAAGGCGACTGGCGCTCGGCCCGGGCCGGGTTCCGCATGGACTGGAGCGCCGATGATGTCAGTGATCTGCTCACCCTGCAGGGAGAAGCCTATGCCAACCGGTTCGATTCGGAGTTTGAGCGGACCATCCTGCGGCCGCCTTTTCTGGTCGAGGAAGAGGAAACCTCAAGGGCGGCGGGCGGATTTCTCCTGGGCCGCTGGCAGCACCTTCTGTCCGGCAGTTCCGACACGGTTGTCCAGTTCTATTACGATCACTACGACAAGGATTTCGACGGCGTCAATATCGAGGCCCATGTGCTGGACTTAGACTTCCAGCACCGGTTTGAACCCTTTGCCCGTCATGAAATCATCTGGGGCCTGAGCGGGCGGTATATCACCGACAGTTTCGATGACAGTCTCGATATTTCCATCGAACCGGATACCTATGACCAGTACCTCTACAGCGGTTTTGTACAGGACCGGGTGGAGATTCTGCCCGACCGTCTCACCCTGACCCTCGGCGCCAAGCTGGAGGACACCGCCTATACCGGGCTGGAAGTGCTGCCCAGTATCCGGGCCCTGTGGAACTTCCGGAAAGCCCATTCGGTCTGGGGAGCGGTTTCCCGGGCGGTTCGTGTGCCGTCACGGATCGAGCATGACGCGGTCGTGGATGTGGGGGTACTGCCTTCGGAGGAGACCGGCCTGGACATACCGGCGGTGATTCAGGTGACGGGAGAGGACGGTCTGGATGTGGAAAAGCTCATTGCCTATGAACTGGGCTACCGGTATTATGCCTCGCCGCGGTTCTGGCTGAACGCGGCCGTTTTTTATCATGACTATGAGGAACTGATCGGCCTGCGGTATGAAGGAGAACTGGAACCGGTGAATCAGCTTGTGCCCTATGTACTGGCCCCGGTCCATTACCGGAACAACCTGAGCGGAGAATCCTGGGGACTGGAGGCGGCGGCCTTCTTTCAGCCTTTTCCCTTCTGGCGGCTGCAGGGGGCCTACACCTTTCTGGAAACGGAGCTTCATGAGGAAACCGTCGGCCTTGAGGACGGGTTTCAGAATTTTCTGCTGAGCCAGGGCAGCAATCCCCGTAACCAGATTTCCCTCCGTTCCATG
>JBEPXL010000465.1:0-3675 GCA_041641935.1 Desulfobacteraceae bacterium
CCTTACGACTCCCTGGGGGACCGGATCCGGGTGTCCGGCAAGGCGCTGCTGCTGGAGCAGAACAATGAAAAGACTTTTCTCAGCACCACCGTCATCCGTTTTCCTGTGGGCAAATCCGCCTGCCAGATCCTGATCGAGGATATCTCCGAGATGCTGGTACGGTACAAAAGTATCGAACGGGTTCCCGGATATACCATCCGCTGCAGCGGGTGCACCGGCATGATTCAGATGGCCTACCGCCGGGAGTCACGCAGGCTGATCCCGGAAAACGATCTCCGCTCCGCAGATGATATTGACATGATCCAGAAGCTGCTGAGCAACTTTTCTTTTTTTCAGGTTCTGGATGAATACAATCTCAAGGATTTTATTCCGCTGCTGCGCCTGAAGGAGTATGATCCGGGTGATATCATCATGCGGCGGGGCAGGACCGGAAAGAATCTTTTCATTATCGTATCGGGCCAGGTCGAGGTGGTGGGCGCGGAAAACATCAGCATTGCGTTCATGGGAAAAGGGGAAGTGTTCGGCGAAATGAGCCTGCTGAGCGGCGACCTGGTGACGGCAACCGTGCGGGCGGTGGAACCGACAAGGGTTCTGTATATGAAAGGGGATGATTTCAAAAAACTCCTCAGCCAGTCCTCTGGACTCCAGCTTTACTTCACCCGGCTCCTCTCCCGCCGGCTGGCACAGGTCAACGTGCTCCGGTCCGAAGAGTTCTCCTCCGGGGTGGTGGGGCAGTTGTCGGAGATGCCGCCGCTGGAACTGTTTCAGATTTTCAACATCAATCAGAAAACAGGCATCCTGACCCTGATGCTCGCCAAGGGGCCGGGACGCATCCTTTTCCGGGATGGGCGCTTGATCGGTGCGATCTATAATGGTAAGGAAGGCAGGGAAGCATTTTATGAAGTTCTGAAGGTGAGGGAAGGGCGGTTCCGGTTTATTCAGGGGCTTCCGCCCGAGGAGGAGAATGCAATGGAAATCGGCGATTTCAACTGGCTTCTCATGGATGCCCTGCGCCGGATCGATGAAGAAAAAGAGGACCGGACACAGGAGACGGCGCCGGATTCTCAACATGAGCAGAAATAAGGGAAGGAAATTTCAAATGATGACTTGTGGATATTCGCTGAACCGGGCGATATTTTTGTTCCTGCTGATACTGCTGTTCCTCCCTGCTGCAGCACCGGGGGCGGAGCTTTCCATTCCCGCCGTCACGGCAAAGGCCGGAACAGCTTTTGAGCTGCCGGTCCGTGTGGATCAGGTCGATAATCTGGCCGGGGTCAAACTCCATCTCACCTATGATCCGGAGCTGCTGACATTCGATGAGGCGGAGAAAACCCGGGAGACGAGTTCCCTGATGCATATCGTCAACAGCAAAAAGCCGGGCACCCTGATCATAGTCATGGCCGGGGCAAGAGGAATCAAAGGCGAGGACATACCGCTGCTGACCCTTCGCTTTACCGTGGCGGAGACGGTAACGGAAAAACAGACCACCGCCATCGAAGTGCGGGAAGCCCAGTTGATGAGTGACGCGCTCAAGGATTTGTCCTATACCGTCGCCTTTGCACCGGTGACGATCCTGCCTGCCGGTGAAGAAGCGAGCAGCGAAGAGTCGGAACTCCCGGCTGCATCAGCGCCTGTTGTTCCGGAAGAAAAAACACCCGCCACACCAGCGTCTGCTCCACCGGAAGCAGAGCCGTCTGCCACTCCGGAAAAGAAGACCGTTCCTGCGGAGAATGTATTGCCGCAGAAAGATGCAGACGACGCCGTCCCGCCGGATTCACCTTCGGAAACCGATGATCCGGAACCCTCTTCCTCAACCGTGACGCCATCATCCACTCCGGAGGCGAAGAACTCGGCAGGGGAGAAGAAAACAGAATCACCGGAAAATGCATCCAGTCCCGCCCCGCCATATCCGGTTCCCAAACTGCAGCTCCGGTCCACCAGACCGGGACCGGAATGTGCGCCCTCCATCCACAACACACTGGAAGAATAACGGGCATCCAGCGCTTTATGAGTTCGCCCGCCGTCGTCCCAGAATCCGTGCAATCTCTTCCACGGCGTTTTCCATAGACCGCGCCTGGGCCGTCAGATCCTCGGATGCCGATGCGAATTCCTCTGCGCTGGCGGCATTGTTCATGGTAATCTGATTGATCTCGGCCACGGCCCGGTAAATTTCCTGTACCCCGCGCCCCTGTTCCCGGGATACACCGGCGATCTCCCGCACCAGTCCGTCGATTTTTTCGGATGCCGTCCCGATGGCCCGGAATATTTCGTGGGTCCGGTTGACCAGTGCGGAACTCTCTGAAATCGTCTGAACTGCACCGTCGATCCGCTGCCGTGTCTCTTCGGCGGCCTGACCGGCACGCAGGGCCAGATTCCGCACCTCACCGGCCACGACCGCAAATCCGGCCCCGGCACTTCCGGCCCGCGCCGCCTCCACCGCTGCGTTCAGTGAAAGAAGGTTGGTCTGGAATGCGATTTCATCGATATTTTTCAGGATCTTCCGGATTTCCTCCCCCGCGTTCAGTACCCTGTCCATGGAAACGACCAGTGCGGCGGCGGCATCATCGGCTTCGGTGAATATGCTCTTGATTTCGTTCATGGACTGGTCCACCGCCCGGACATCCTGGTCATTTTTTTCCGTGGAAGCATTCAGGATCTCCAGCGCCGACATCACTTCCTGGACCGAAGCGGCCTGTTCTGAAGCATCCTGTGCGATCTGCTGACTGGTGGTGGAAACATGATCCGAAGCATTCACCACCTGAACGGTTCCCCGGCCTACACCGGTGATGGCGTTATGAATGCGGCGTTTGATTGCGCGGGCGGAGAAGACGGCATACAGAATCCCCAGAAGAATACCGGCGACTGTGAAGGCAATGATCATGCGGTCACCGATCCGTTCCACCGATCTCACCCGTGAGGTGGAAAAACCGATCAGGTCACCGAACATGCCATTGATCCGCTCCCCCGTCTTCTGCATCCGGCGGACCTGTTCCTGCTGTCGCTGAACCAGCATCGCATACTGATCAGTCAGGTTCCGGAGTACAAGGACCAGTGCCGTAATCTGCTGCCCCACAGCCCGATGGGTTTCGCTGCCGCTGACCAGTTCGTTCCAGTCTTCCACCGCCTGATTCATCCCACTGATCGCCGTTTCCATCTCCTGCAGCCGGGTATCCGTATTCCGGTCGGCATAGGCGCGGATGGCCGCTTCCAGCAGTCTGCTGTGGATGACCATATCCTCCAGCATGAATCCGCCTTCCTGAATCGTCCGGTTCATCCGGGTGTGGATTTCCCGCAGCGTTTCACCCAGTTCTGTTTTCATGGTTTCCGCCTGTACATAGTGGACAAAGAACTCCCCGTATCCCTGAATGGCGTTGCGGATATCCGCGAGCTGCTGCGCCAGTTCCGGGTCTCTTTCCCTGTCTTTCAGCAGGAATTCAATTTGAGTGATCGTCCGATCTATGTCGGTGCTGAGAGCAGCCTGTTCGGTTTCCTGTCTCTCCTTTCCGCCCGTAAAACTGTTGAGCCGGTATTCATCGGCATGTTCCCTTGCTGAACCGAACACCGCCTGTATCCGGTTCACCGATTCATGGAAATCGGTCTGCTGCAGAACATAATGGAGCGCAAAGAGCCCTGTTGCGCCCACAGCCAGTGTCAGGAACAGAATCAGCGCATACC
>JBEPXL010000466.1:0-3671 GCA_041641935.1 Desulfobacteraceae bacterium
GGGGAGGCAGGCTTTGTATTTTCTGCCATTTTTCATTCCGCCGGCATGTTCTTCAATGATTTCGCTGAGGCGGACGCCCATGGGGAGCTCAAAACAGCCCGGTCTGTTGACCTTGCCGCTGACGCAGAAGAGCTTGGTGCCGGCCCCGTCTTCGGTCAGGGCGAGGCTTCTGAACCAGTCGGCGCCGTTTTTCATGATATGCGGCATACAGCAAAGGGTTTCCACGTTCTGGAGGACGGTCGGTTTGCCCCAGAGCCCTTTTTCCGTCGGATAGGGCGGCGGCTTGCGGGGGTTGGGCCGCTTTCCCTCAAGGGCATTGAGCTGGGCGGTCACCTCGCCGCAGATGTAGCGTCCCCCGCTCCGGTGAACGTCGATATCGAAATTGAAACCGCTGTCCAGGATATTCTTCCCCAGAAGACCGGCCTCCCGTGCGAGGGTAACCTCCCGCTCCAGAATCCGGGCCGCGTTTTCATACTCCGGACGGATAAAGATAATCCCGAATTCGGCTGTGGCCGCGTAGGCGGCGATGAGCATCCCTTCGATCAGCATGTGGGGATCGGCATGGAGCAGCACCCGGTCCTTGAAGGTGCCGGGTTCCATTTCATCGGCATTGCAGACCACATACCGGGGAAACTCGGCATCTTCGGGAATGGTCATCAGCTTCCGGCCGGCCGGAAAGGCCGCGCCGCCCCGTCCCAGCAGGTTGGAATCGGACAGCACCTTTTCGATATTCTGCGGGGAACCGCTTTTCAGGACTTCGGCGATGGCTTCGTAACCGCCGCTCTGCCGGTATTCATCCAGGGTGTTGATCCGGTCCGGCTTCCGATTTTTAAAAAGGACTTGGGGATACATAGTCAGTGATTGATGATCCATTTTCGGGGTTCAGTGTTCAACGCGCCATCCGTCCCGTGTGCGGCGGGATGCGCCATCATCCGGTTCTCCTGTCAGTGGGGAGACGCCTGCTCATTGCTTTTCAGGAACCGCTGCTTTTCAGTTCATCCAGAATCCGGTCGATCTTTTCCGGTGTCAGGTGGCCGTAGGCTTTCCGGTTGATGAGCATGGCCGGGGACCGGTCACAGTAGCCGATACAGCAGACCGGCAGGACGGTAAAGAGGCCGTCGGATGAGGTCTGGCCGAGCTCGATCCCCAGTTTCCGGCAGAGATGGTCCCGGAGGGATTCATAGCCGTCCATCCAGCAGATGACGCTGTCACAGACATGGATGACATACCTCCCCACCGGTTCCCGATAGATAAAGGTGTAGAAGGTCGCCAGTTCCTCCAGCTTGAGGGGATTGAGATCCAGCAGTTTCGCCCCCTCTTCCAGGGCCTCGTCACTCAGGTAACCGTAGTGACCCTGCAGTTCCAGCATCACATCCACCACCAGTTCCTTGGGGTGTGCGGCATTCGCGATTCGTTTTTCCAGAGATTCTCTCAGTTCAGTCGGCAGCATCGCTTCCAATCCAGACGCCCGGCTTGGGGCGCAGTTCCAGGTCTACCGGTCGATATCGGGCAGAATATAGTCTACGGAGCCGATGATGGCGATCAGGTCCGACACGGACCAGCCTCTGCTCATCAGCGGCATTACCTGTACGTTGGCAAAACCGGGGGCACGGACCCGCATGCGGTAGGCATACCCGACCCCGTCACTCACTACATAGTATCCCTGTTCCCCGCGCGGGATCTCACAGGAGACATATGCTTCCCCCCCGGGAATTTTGGGCCCGCGGGTTACATTGACAAAGTGGTGAATCAGGGTTTCAATGTCCTTGAGCATGTCGGCCCGTCTGGGAATCACATACCGGTAATCATCGGTAATATGGCGGCCAGCGGGCATCCGGTCCACTGTCTGCCGGAGAATCCGGATGCACTGGCGCATCTCTTCCAGGCGGACCACGTACCGGGCGTAACAGTCCCCTTCAGTGGCGGTGGGAACATCGAAGTCGTAGGTTTCATACCCCGAATAGGGAAACTTCTTCCGCAGATCCCATTCCACACCGGTGGCACGGAGGTTGGGACCGGTGACGCCCCATTCGATGGCATCATCCTGTGAAATGGCCCCCACGCCCACGGTCCGGGCCTTGAAGATCGGGTTTTTGGTGATGAGGGTTTCGTACTCCCGGAGGCGCTCCGGGAATATGTCAAGGAACTTCACCAGCTTTTCTTTCCAGCCCTCGGGCAGATCCGCCGCCACGCCGCCGAGCCGGAACCAGGAGGGATGAAGCCGTCCGCCGGTGATCATCTCGACGATGTCGAGGATCATCTCCCGTTCCCGGAACGCATAGAAGTTGGGCGCCATGGCCCCGATATCGTGGGCATAGGTGGAAAACCAGACCAGGTGGTTGCTCAGCCGGAAGAGTTCACTCAGCATCACCCGGATGCACTGGGCCCGTTCCGGAACCGGAATTCCGGCCAGCTTTTCAACCGCCAGCACATAGGGAAGATTGTTGGCGGCCCCGGCCAGATAATCGACCCGGTCCGTGTAGGGAATGAACTGGTGCCAGGTCTGCCGCTCCCCGATCTTTTCCACGGCCCGGTGATGGTAGCCGATTTCCATGTCCATATCGATGATCTCCTCCCCTTCCAGGGAGACGATATACCGCAGCAGACCGTGGGTACTGACATGGTGGGGACCGATGTTGAGGATCATTTCCTTTTCCCCGCCGGCCCGCCGGACGTATACGCCGCCGTCCATGGGCTGGAGGGTCCGGGCATCATTGTGGGTATACGCGGCCATGTCCGTGGCCCGTCCCGGATGGGTTTTCCGGAGGGGATGGCCTTCCCAGTGGTGGGGCATCAGAATCCGGCGGAGGTCCGGGTGTCCGTCAAACCCGATGCCGAACATGTCGTACACCTCCCGCTCATACCAGTTGGCGGCGGGCCAGATGTCGGTCACGCTCCGGGTCTGCGGATCGAGGCCCTCCAGCGGAACCCTGAGACGTACCCGTGTGGCGGAATCCAGGGAAAGAAGGCTGTAGACGAGGGTGTAGTCGGGGTACCGGTCACGGTTCCGCCGGGCCGATTCGTCGATGGCGGTCAGGTCTTCCAGCCGCCGGAACCGGTGTTTCGTATCCTCTTTGAGATAGCGGAGAACATCCTTTACCCGGTCTTCGGCCACATTGAGGGTGAGCATGTCGGAGGTAAAGGGTGTTTCGGTGACGGCATCCCCGAACCGCTCCCGGAGATCACGGGAGACGCCCTTTTCCGAATCCCCCAGGGTAATCCGGGCTGCCGGGGGAACCCACATCCGGTCCGAACGGGTGTCGCTGAAGACCGGCGGCGTCACCGATGTGCCGCGGATGGGAATCCCTTCCATGCCGGGACCGCGGGGATCGCGGGACTTGCTGACCCCATCCACCAGAATCGGTTTGTCGGTTCCCTGCGTTCCCGCGCCGAGATGAAAGACGGGGCGGGCGGGCCGCTCGGAAAAGATTTTCTCCTGCAGCATGACCAGCCCCTGCAGCACCGCTTCGGGGCGGGGCGGACATCCGGGAATGTAGACATCCACCGGCAGAATCTGGTTGACGCCCTGGACCACGCTGTAGGCGTCGTACATGCCGCCGCTGTTGGAACAGGAGCCCATGGAGATGACCCACCGGGGTTCGGCCATCTGCTCGTAGAGCCGGAGGACGACCGGTGCGACTTTTTTGAATACGGTTCCGGAGACAATCAGG
>JBEPXL010000467.1:0-3659 GCA_041641935.1 Desulfobacteraceae bacterium
TCCGGCAAGAATTTCCCGCAGTTTCCGGAGAGTATAGGGTTTTTGCAGAACCCCGGCCACACTTTTTCCGGCAAAGCGTGCGGCGACATCTTCCTCGCTGTAGCCGCTGGCCAGCAGAACCCGTACGTCCGGATCGATCCGGCGCAGTTCCCCGAACGCCTCGGCTCCGTCCATGTGGGGCATGGTCAGGTCCATGATCACCAGGTCGATTTCCTCCTGTCGCTCCTGGTACCGGTTGACCGCCTCCCGGCCATCGGCAGCGGTCAGCACGGTAAATCCCAGCCGTTCCAGCATGGTCGCACCCAGCGCCCGGAGGCTCTCCTCATCGTCTGCCAGCAGAATCAGGCCGCTGCCGCGCCACGGGGCCATTGCGTCCGGAACATCGCCGGAAATACTGTTTTCAGCGGTTTCCAGGGCGGGAAAGAGTATCTTGAAGGTAGTCCCCCGGTCAGGTTCGCTGTATACCTTGAGCGCTCCCCGGTGGGCCCGGACGATGCCCATGACAGCGGCCAGCCCCAGTCCCCGGCCGGTAAACTTGGTCGAAAAAAACGGTTCGAATATCCGTTCCTGGATCTCCGGTTCCATGCCGCAGCCGGTATCCGTCACTTCGAGATGGACATAGAGCCCCGGTGCCAGTTCTTCATTGTGCCATTCGGTTTTCTGCAGGTACTCCTCGTCACACCGCGTCGCCCCCGCCGCAATGGTGATGACCCCGCTCCGTTCCCCGATGGCGTCCGACGCGTTGATGATCAGGTTCATGACAACCTGGCGGATCTGACTCGGGTCCGCCTGAATGGGCGGCAGGCCCTGGTCCAGGTTCAGGTTCAGGATCGCCTTTTTGGAGATGGTCGTCTTGAGCAGATGGGCCATCTCCGCGATCAGTTCCCGCAGATCCGTCTTCTCCAGGGCAAAGGTTGCCTTGCCGGTGTAGGCCAGCATCTGGCGGCACAGTTCTGCCGCCCGGCGGGCAGCGGTTTCGATCTCCCGGATTCTGGCCCGGGCGGGAGACATGGGGGAGAGTTCATCCAGCGCCAGTTCGGCATGCCCCATCACCGCCATCAGGATATTGTTGAAATCATGGGCGACGCCCCCGGCCAGAACCCCCAGGCTTTCCAGTTTCTGGGTCTGCTGCACCTGCCTCTCCAGGCTTCTTCGTTCTTCTTCGTTTATTTTCCGTTCGGTGATGTCCCGCGTGATCGAAAGGATATGGGGTTCGCCTTTCATGGACAGCATCCGGGCCGACATCAGGCCGATGCGGATGTCCCCGTTTTTGGTCCGGAATTCCGCCTCCAGATTTCCGACATACCCGTTATTCTTCAAACCGGCCACCAGTGCTTTCCGGTCTTCCGGATTTTTCCAGATGTTGAGTTCCAGAGAGGATTTTCCAATCGCATCTTCACGGGTATAGCCGCAGATTTCGGTAAAGCCCTGGTTGATATCCACGTATACGCCGTCTTCCAGTCGATTGATATTGATGGAATCGGGGCTGATCCGGAAAGCGGCCCGGAAGTGGGCCTCGCTTTCCCGCAGGGCCTCTTCGGCCTGCTTCTGGGCGGTAATGTCCCGGGCAATATGGACAGCACCCACGAAGTCGCCGGATTTATTGAACAGCGGTGTGGTCGTGACGAGAAAATGTCCCCCCAGATACTGTTCACTGATCTCCGCTGTACAGGAACTGTGATCCCGGATCGTCTGCATGTGCGGGCAGAACGCGGGGGGGGCATCGGATTTGTGCATCGCTTCATAGCAGACCTTGCCGATCAGTTCAGGGGGTTGCTTTCCGAGCTTGTCCGCCATGGAACGGTTGATCCGCAGAATGCGGTGGTTTTCATCCAGAATGGCGATCATGTCGGGGACGGCATCAAAGGTGCGTTCCCATTCCTCCTTGGCCCGGCGGATCAGTTCCTGGGTTCTTCTTCTATCGGAAATATCCTTGTGGGTTCCGATCATCCGCAGCGCGTTGCCCTCCCTGTCCCGCTGAATGACCTTGCCCCGGTCCAGAATCCACTTGTAGGAGCCATCCCTGCAGCGAAGACGGTGTTCGTTCTCGTACATCGACGTCTCACCCTTCAGGTGGCGTTCGACATCCCGGTAGCACCGCTCCCGGTCTTCGGGATGAATCCGGCGCTCCCATTCATCCACGGTGTCACCGATCTCCTCTTCGCTGAATCCGAGAATCGCCTTCCACTGGCGGGAGAAAAACACCCTGCCGGTTTCGATATTCCAGTCCCATACACCGTCGCCGACCCCCTCCAGGGCAAACTGCCAGCGGGCCTCACTCTCCTGAAGCGCTTCTTCCAGCGCGATTTTATACAGCGCAAATCCCAGATCATCGGCCAGTGCCGCAAACAGGGCATGTTCTTCTTCATCCCGCACAAAACGCTCAGGGACGGAAACGGAGAGAACCCCGTATACCCGGTCCGCACATTCCAGCCGGATGGTCATGCCGGCCCGCCCTCCATCCCGTGTACCGGACAGACATCCGGCATCAGCGTCCGGATGTTGGGTAATCACAATTTCATCGGAAGGGAGGGATTTCTTCATGCACACGGGAAACCGCCCCTGTTCCATCTCTTCTTTCAGCAGAGAAATGCCGTCATCTAACCCTGCGGAAGCCGTGGCGGTCACCTTCCTTTCTTCATCCAGAAGCACAATCCAGGCACTGAAACAGCCCGATGTGGCGATCAGGCTGGCACATGCCTTCTGAATGAGACGGATGCGATCCTTTTCCCGGGCAATCAGTTGATTTACCCGGCGGATGGCCAGCAGCACCTGTTTGACATGCTGTTCCCGTTCCTCGCTTCTTTTCTGTTCACTGATGTCACTGACCGAAACCAGCAGCAACGAGCCGGTTTCCGACGTGCGCGACAGGGAGAGATGGTCCGGGTCCGGACGCCCTGCCAGTCGGCCTGTAAAACCCCCGCCATGCAAATTTTTCAGCCATATATCGATCTGCTTGCCTTCGGGCGATTTGAAGAATGCCCGGTAGCGGCCCAGAAATATATCCCGTCCCGCCTCGTCCATCCAGTCGGTCAGGGGGCGTCCTGGAATGTCGGCCATATCCTCCCCCACCAGGTCTGCAAACGTCCGGTTCGTCTGGCGGATGATGCCCCCGGCGTTGAGGGTCAGATAACCGACGGGCGCATTGTTGTACAGCCAGGCAAACCGGTCCCGGGCCTGCTCCAGATCACTTCTTGCGTCCCGCAGTGCCTCGTTCTGGAGTTCCAGTTCAATCTGGTGTACCGAAAGTTCATGGATGATCTGCCGGATCTCTCCCTGCGAGACCTCCGGGCGGGTGTCGGCGATTTGCCCTATAAGTACTTCGGCCTTCTCGCGCAGCGTCTTCATGTAATCTTTCCGTTCTTCATTCACGAGATAACTCCTTTAAAAAGCCGAAGATCGGTCTGTCGTTACCGGTTGGGCTGTTTCCAGCATAATGATTCTGTTTTTCCTGTGGGATACCATCAGCAAAACATTTCCTCCCGGACTGATATTGTCTGTATCGATAAGGGATTGTACGGCAGAAGCGGTCCGTAAGGTCTTTTATTATAGCAGTCTTACCGCTTTAATTCTACAGATGATTATGGTATCTGCTGGTCAGGCGGAACAAGCTTTCCTGTAATCCGTACCAGCAACGGATCTGTTTTCTGCTCATCCGG
>JBEPXL010000468.1:0-3657 GCA_041641935.1 Desulfobacteraceae bacterium
AGGCAATCTCGACCGTCTTTGGGGGTTCCGGCAGGATATCCACGTCATCTTCCAGAAAATCACCATGAGCCAGCCGGGTGATCCGAATGCCCGGCTGAGTCTCCAGAAAGGCGGCGTCTTCTGCGCCGCCGACGCCCAGTATACAGGGATCTTCCAGAAGCGAAAAGGCCCGGAGCCAGGTATGCCGGGCCAGCACCCCCCAGGGCGGTTCGACATAGAGAAGATACTTCCGGCTCAGCTCCCGCAGCAGGCGGGGATCGGCAAACAGGTACGGAAGGGAAAAAATCCGGAGGATTCCTTTCTCCTCCGGCAGCCGGGGCCGTTTCAGAACCTGACAGAAGTGGCGGAGCTTGAACTTCTTCTGGCTCTTTTTTTTCACCTTGGCAGCGATCTTTTCCTGTTCGGTTTGGATCAGTTCCCGGATTTCCGGATGATCCCCCATCTCATGTTCCACCTGCAGCAGCCGGTTCCACTGAGCGGGAAAGGGAAGCAGCGCCAGAAAGAGACGGGCTTCCCGGCGGATGTCAGCGGTTTCCCCCTGTTCCGCGGACTGCTCCAGCCGTTCGACCCGCTGCGCCATCTGCGCATAGGGCCAGTCGAGTCCGACGGTCGCTTCGAGAAATGGACGATGATGGAGAAGAAGGTCAAAAAAGGCCTCCCGGACCGTTTCCCGCCGCTGTCGGAGCGCCGCCGGATCAACCGGCTGAAACAGTGCGCCTGTGTCGATGTCCCGGAAGAACTGCCGGAGTACCGCCAGTGTCATCAGTGCTTGAAACTGCGCTGTCCGGTATAGACCATAGTCACATCCGCTTCGTTGCAGGCTTCGATGGACTGGTAGTCATTGGCCGAACCGCCCGGCTGGATGACCGCCGTGATTCCTTCCCGGATGCCCACATCGACCCCATCCCGGAACGGAAAGAAGGCGTCGCTGACCATGGAAGCGCCGATGAGGCCGCCCCGTTCCCTGGTGACGCGGTCGTCGATGGCACGGCGTTTGTCCAGATCGGTCATTTCGTTGTAGGGGACATTATACTCCTCGAAACAGTACCGGTCGGACAGTTTCCGGTATGCCTTGTCCCGTGCGATTTCCGCCACACCGACCCGGTCCTGTTCGCCGGTTCCGATACCCACCGTGACGCGGTCTTTGACATAGATGACCGAGTTGGAGGTAATCCCCGCCTCCACCAGCCAGCCGAACAGCATGTCCGCGTATTGGCTTTCAGTCGGTTCCCGGTTGATCCGGTAGGTTTTGCCGCCGTAGTCACATTCCGCCAGTTTCAGGTCTGCCTTTGACCGGGCCTCCGGAACAAAGGACCACTGGACAATCTGCCCGCCGTCAATCAGGCTCTTGAATTCGACAAACCGCTGTCCCACAAAGTTCTGAAGCCGTTCAATGCTGCCGATCCGGATCACCCGGAGGTTCTTCCGCTGGCCCAGGATTTCCATGACGCCTTCTTCAAATTCCGGCGCCACCACCACTTCCGCGTACTGGGCCGCGATGGCCTTTGCCGTCATCTGATCCAGCGGCCGGTTCAGAGCGATGCATCCCCCGAAGGCGGCAACCCGGTCGGCCATGTAGGCGTTGCGGTACGCCTTTTCGAGGGTGTCGGCCTGGGCCACGCCGCAGGGGTTGTTGTGCTTCACGATCACGGCGGTGGGGGAATCCTGAAAATACCGGAGAATGTTGAGGGCATTGTCCGCATCGGTCAGATTGGTCTTGCCCGGATGTTTTCCCGACTGGAGCAGTTCAATATCCGATGCCAGATAGTTTCCCGGCTGAATCATACGGGTGTCGCCGAGAACCAGGTTGCCGTTGACAAGCCGATACAGCGCCGCTTCCTGACCGGGATTTTCCCCGTACCGGAGCCCTTTGGCAACGCCTTCTATGTCCCAGGCGACCCGTTCATAGAACAGGGTCTGGCGGCTGTCATCCTCGTCCACAAAGCTGATCTCCATCCGGGGCGGAAAGTGGTCTTTCACGATGGTGCGGTACATCTGTTTCAGGTCGTCGGCCATGATTCAGTTCCTTTCGTAGCAGTTCTCGACATGTTCAAAGGCCTGTCCGGCCAGATAATCGGCGATGGCCCGGTCATAGGAAGCGGTGTGGTCAAAGGCTTTCCGGGCCAGAAGGAACCGGCGTTTCAGGGAAATTGCACCGTTCCGTTCGGCCATCTCCGACAGGATCAGCGGATAGTCGGCGGGATCCACCACCGGGGCGGTCCGGATGAAATTCTTGGCCGCCGCCCGGATCATGCACGGACCGCCGATGTCGATGTTGCCCCGGGCATTCTCCACGGTGATGTCCGCCTTTGCAATGGTTTCACGGAACGGGTAGAGATTGACCACCACCATGTCGATGGGAACCGCGCCGGTGCGCCGCAGGTCGGACTGGTGGGCCTCGTTGTAGGTTTCCGTGAGCAGGCCGAGGTAAATCCTGAAATCCAGTGTCTTGACCAGACCGCCCTGGGTTTCGGGCTGGCCGGTATAGTCGGATACCTGTGTCAGGCAGCCCGCCGCTTTGTCACCGAGAATTTCCCGGATTCTGCTGAAGGTTCCCCCGGTGGAGAATATCCGTATTGCAGGGTTCATCTCCGTCAGCCGGGGAACAAAGGCGTCCAGCCCGCTCTTGTCCGAAACGCTGATCAGGACATGGTTCACCTTTACCAGATCGTCTATTTTTTCCACAACATTCATACTCATGGCAACTCCTTTTCCATACGTTGGACACACAGAGCGATTCAGCCCGGTCCTGTGCAATGAATGGGTTCAGATATCAGAGGGTATGTTCCAGCTCCGCCAGAAACCGGCTTCTGGGATTGGACTGGCCCTTGCGGTACTGGGCGCTGGTGATGTAGAGATGCTTTTCGGCGCGGGTCATGGCCACATACATGAGCCGCCGTTCCTCCTGCAGATCGTTTTCGAACTCCAGGGATTTCCAGTGGGGAAAGAGATTCTCCTCGCATCCGGCGATAAACACGACTTCGTATTCCAGCCCCTTGCTGGCGTGGACCGTGGAGAGTTTCACGCCCGATGACGACTCTTCCTCATCGCCCTCTTCGGTGTCTTCCTTGACCAGAGACGCCTCTTCCAGATATCCGAGCAGGGTCCGGTGGCGGGAGGCCGTGTGGAGCAGCTGGTTAATGTTCTCCTCCCGGGTGATGAAGTCCATTTTGTCGTTTTTGCCGTACTGTTTCAGATAATCCATATAGCCAACGCAGGTGATCACATGCCGGATGGCCGCGTCCGGGGCCATTTTCCGGATGTCGCTCAGGGCCTGCAGCAGTGTGTGCAGGCCCTTGTGAATCTTGGGCGACATGACCCGCTCCGCCACTGTCTTGCGGGCGGCATCCTGAAGGCTCATTCCCGGTGTCCGGGAGGCGGCGATCTTCTTGACGGTTCCCGGCCCGATGCCCCGCTTCGGCGTGTTGAGCACCCGGTCAAAGGCCACATCGTCTTTCGGGAAAGCGGCCGCAGTCAGGTAACAGTTGAGATCGAGAATCTCCTTGCGTTCGAAAAATCCCCGGGAGCCCATCATCTGGTAGGGAATCTGCATGGTCCGGAGCGCCTTTTCAAAGGGAAGGGAGCAGAACTTGGTCCGGTAGAGAATGCCGATGCGGTGGTATGGGATGCCCGTCGCCTGAAGGGTTTTGATTTTAC
>JBEPXL010000469.1:0-3656 GCA_041641935.1 Desulfobacteraceae bacterium
GATGGATTTCATCCGGGACCGGATCTCCGAAATGCAGGAAGAGACCGGGGATATGTTCAACCTGGAGGCGACCCCGGCAGAGGGAACCTCCTACCGGCTGGCCATGCTGGACCGGAAGCGGTATCCGAATATCATCTGTGCCAACAACGACGAGTACGGCAATATCGAGGATGTCTATTACACCAACTCGACCCAGCTCCCGGTCAACTATACCGAGGATATCTTCGAAAACCTGCGGCTCCAGGATGAACTGCAGACCAAGTATACCGGCGGAACCGTCCTCCATATCTTTCTGGGGGAAATGGTGAGCAACGTCGAAACGGTCAAGAACGTCATCCGGAAGATTTCCAACGGCTATCACCTGCCCTACTTCACCCTGACGCCGACCTTCAGCATCTGCCCGGTCCACGGCTATCTGAACGGACGGCAGGCGGCCTGCCCGGTCTGTGAAAACGAAACCGAGGTCTACTCCCGGGTGGTCGGCTATCTCAGGCCGGTGAAGCAGTGGAACAACGGCAAGCAACTGGAGTTCAACAAGCGGCTGACCTTTCACGTCGCATAATATAGCCCTCCCTCCCTGCCGGAACCGGCTGCTTCTGTGAGCAGCCGGTTCCGTGTTTTACAGCCCGTCCAGATCTTTTCCGAAATACCGGCAAATCTTCAGCGCACTGTCCACACTCTCTTCCGGAAACCCGTCTCCCCACCCGGCGCCGCAGAACCAGGTCCGGCTGACGCCGCTGACGGCATCCACCTGCTTCCGGGCCCGGAGAGCCTCCGGTGTGTACACCGCCTGACGGACCGGAATCTCCCGGATGATCCGGCCCGGATGGACCCGCCAGTCGTGGTAATGGCTGATGCAGAACGTGAGAGGCGCGCTTCTGTCCTGAAGCAGATTCATGTCGGTGGTGACCATCACCGCACCGGACTGCCGGGGAAGCAGGAAATTCCAGCCCGCCCGGACCCGCCGGGGGTGCGGCAGCACAGCGGTGTCGGAATGGAGAAGCGCCGTGGTTTTCCGGAACCGGACGGCCCCGAGGTTTTCCTGTTCCGCGCCGGACGGGTCCGCCAGCAGCTTCAGGGCCTGCTCCCCGGGAACGGCGAGGATGACCCCGTGAAACCGCTGCGTCTCCGCGCCGGAAAAGGTCAGTTCCACATACCGGTCCGTCCGCCGGACGGACCGGACCGGTGTCCGCAGCCGGATACGCCGGCGAAAGGGGCGCGCCAGCGCCGTCAGAAAGGCGGTTGAGCCGTCCCGGATCATCCGGAGGGGAGCGGCTTCGGCGGTGTGGAGAAATCCCCGGTTCTGGAGAAACCGGATAAAAAACCGGGCCGGAATGGAACGGACAGGATCCGCGCCTTCCCAGCCGGTGATGCCGGTAAAAGGGATGATCCAGTACCGGACAAAGGTGTCGGAATATCCGTGCCGGGTGAGATAGTCGTGGAGGGTCAACTGCTCATCGGGATGCAGGAGGAAGGAAAGCCCTTCCCGGCGGAAGCGGCGGATTTCCCGGGTCATCCGGAAAAACCGGGGATGGAGCCGGTTCCGCCGCCGGGCAAAGACAATATCTGCCGGACCGGACGTGTATGCCAGCCCGCTCTGTTCGCATTTGACGCTGACATCCGCCGGGCAGGGGACAGTGGACAGCCCGAGCCCCGCCAGCAGCCGTGCCGTATCCGGAAAGATCAGCGGGGAAAAGACAAGGGGACGGAACTCCACCGGATAATCAACCCCGTCCACCGTCACCCGGACAGCGCCGGTGTCTCCCCCGATGCGCCCCCTTGCCTCGAAGACCGTGATATCATGGTCCCGGCAGAGGAGCCGGGCGCAGAGCAGGCCGGAGATGCCGGCGCCGACCACGGCGATTTTCATGCCGGTTCCTTCTGCTACCGGTCCTTGAATACCGGCTTCCGCTTTTCCAGAAACGCCGCCACCGCCTCGTGATGATCCTCGGTATAGTGGCAGAGCGCCTGAAACGCGGCGGACTGTTCCAGCAGTTCCTCCAGGCTCACCCGCTGGCCCGCATAGAGGAGCTTCTTGGCCATCCGCAGGGCATCCCCGGGTTTGGCCGCGATCTGCCCCGCCAGTTCCCGGGCCCGGTCCATGAGCCGGTCATGGGGGACCACATCATTGACCATTCCCATGCGGAGCGCCTCTTCGGCGTCCACAATCCGCCCGGTGAAGGTGAGTTCACAGGCCCGGGCCATGCCGATCACCCGGGGGAGAAAATAGGCCCCGCCGTCGCCGGGAATGAGGCCGACGCTGACAAAGGTTTCCCCGAATTTGGCCTTCTCCGAGGCGATGCGCATGTCACACATCATGGTGAGATCACACCCCGCCCCCACCGCCGCGCCATTGACCGCCGCGATGGTCGGCACCTCCACCCCGCAGACCGCCTTTGGAATCCGGTGAATGAACCGCTTGTAGTTCCGCCGGATTTCAGCCGGAGTTCCCGCAAACATCCCGGCCCTGTTGGCCATGTCCTTTACATTGCCGCCGGAACTGAAGGCCGGGTCCACCGCCGTAATGATCAGTACCTTGAGGGACGGGTCCGCGTTGACGGCGGCGCAGGCCGATTCCACCTCGTCGATCACCTCCTCGCCGGTGATGGCGTTCCGGGTTTCGGGCTGGTCCAGGGTAAGGACAGCAATGGCGCCGTCGGTTTCAAACCGTATGGTGTTGTAGTCCATTTCTGCAGTTCTCCTCTCGTTCTGTCGGTTGTCGTCTCTCTGAAGCTCTGCCGTCTCTCCTTTCCCCCGGTCCATCCCCGACACGGGAAGGGGAGAGAATTCCTTTGGCTTGCATATCTCCTGTGTTATAGATATTTTCCAGCAGGTTCGTCAAACAGAGAAAAGAAAGGCATCCAAAAATGAGAAAGTCACAGATACGGAAAAGAACAGAAAAAAGAAGGAGGCTGCCATGAAAACCGCCCTCACCATTGCCGGATCGGACTCCTCCGGCGGCGCCGGCATCCAGGCCGACCTGAAAACCTTTCAGGCCCACGGCGTGTTCGGCATGAGCGCCATCACCGCCGTAACGGTTCAGAATACACAGAAAGTCCATGCCGTACAGGAGATAGACCCGCAGATCGTCCATGACCAGATCACCTGTCTCTTTGACGATATCACCATTCATGCCGTCAAGATCGGCATGGTGTCGAGCGTGACGCTCATCGAGGCCATTGCCGGCGCCCTCAAAAACGTCCACCTGCCGCCGGTGGTTCTCGATCCGGTAATGATCTCCAAAAGCGGGTACCATCTGCTGCAGAAGGATGCACAGGACGCCCTGGTGAAACACCTGTTCCCGCTGGCCACCGTGGTGACGCCCAATATCTTCGAAGCCGAAGCCCTCACCGGCGACCGCATCGAAACCCTGGAGGGAATGAAAGAGGCCGCCCGGAAGATACTGGCATCCGGGGCCGGCAAAACCGTGGTCAAGGGCGGTCATCTGGGCGGGGAATACGCCACCGATATCCTGTATGACGGGGAGACCTTCCGGGAACTCCGGGACGCCCGCATCGAGACGAAGAACACCCACGGAACCGGCTGCACCTTTTCATCGGCCATCGCCGCCAACCTGGCCCTGGGGCTTGAATTCTTCGATGCGGTGACCCATGCCAAGACCTATATCACCGGCGCCATCGAGCACGCCGTCCCGC
>JBEPXL010000470.1:0-3654 GCA_041641935.1 Desulfobacteraceae bacterium
TTTTCAAGTGTATCTGCAATCCACAAATCAACTTGCTTCACGATAACAACGCTGTCCGGGCGATGGCGATGGTGACATTGGGCGTGTTCCGCTTCGGAACAATCAACCGCCCGTACTGTGCGCCCAGAATCGCCGCCGCCTCGCATACACTCGGCACCCCCACATGCTTTTCCACCATCTCCGAGGGATTTTCCACCGTCTCCACACTGCCAAGGGATTCCCGGCTGAAAAAAACCAGGGGTACGCCCATTTCCTGCGCCAGCCGCAGCAGGCCCGGTTCATCCTGCTTGATGTCGATGGTCGCGATCACCTTGATGCTTCCCGTCGAAAGTTCCGCCGCTTCGAAGGTCTCCAGAAGCAGCTCCTGCATCTCCGCCATATCCGTGCCCCGGTTGCAGCCCATCCCCACCACCAGAGACCGGGGGCGCAGGATCAGAATACGGGAAGAATCCTGCCAGGGCGGGAGGATGTCATCCACGAAAATACCCGGCACATCGTCGGGAAAACCGCATTCCGATGTACGATTGTCCCAGGTCATGTCTTCAAAATGCTGCCAGGCATCCGGTATGGTCTGCAGAAGGCCGAAGGGATCATGGATGCAGACGCTGTTTCCGGTCAGAAGCGCCATGCTCACCCCCTTGATCGCCGAGGGATTTTCGATCAGCAGATTTTTCTCTCCGGCAAGCACATCGATGGCCGGAACATCATTCACGTCTGTTGCGGTCGTGATCACCGGCGCGGCGCCGATAATGGAGGCCACATTCCGGGCCAGCGCATTGGCCCCGCCGATGTGGCCGGAAAGCAGGCTGATGGCATTCCGGCCGGCGTCGTCCATCACCACGACTGCGGGGTCTTCGGTCTTGTCCCGGATCAGCGGGGCGATCATCCGGACCACAATGCCGGTGGACATGATAAAGATGTGCCCCCGGTACCGGCTGAACTGCTTCGGCAGGATGGAAGAGAGACGGCCAAAACAGGTGGCGTCGACTTCCGTTCCGGCAATACTCCTGGAAAAGAACAGATCGGTCTCGGGCATGAATTCCGCGAGCTTGACGGCGAGATCCGCTCCATTGGGCGTAATGGCCCAGACGGCGATGTTTTTCATGGGTATTCCTTCCCGGTGCAGAAAATGTTTTTCTGCTATATAGCGATTTCATTCCTGAAAATCCAGTCCGGATGCGATCCGTTCGCCGTTTTTCTCCTACTTTACATCATACGCCTCCAGCCGTCTCCGCAGGGTATTTAGCCCGATGCCCAGCAGCCGGGCAGTTCTGGATTTATTCCGGTCCGTCTGGCGGTATACCTTTAATATATGCGCTTTTTCCACTTCCGCCAGCGGCAGAATTTCTCCGGTCACATCCTCGGTCCCGGCAGCACTCCGTCCGGCGGAAGTTTCCCCGGGCGGCGGGGGACACTCCGGCCGGGGAATGGTGGCCCGGAGAGAATCCGGCAGACAGGCAGCGGTAATGACGCCGTCACGGGCCAGATTGATGGACGACTGGATAATGGATTTGAGCTCGCGGATGTTGCCGGGATAGGCATAGTTCATCAGCAGGGAAAGGGACTGGAGATCCACCCGGCATTTGGTCTGACTGGTGCAGCGGTTTTCCAGAAAATGATTGATCAGCAGCGGAATATCGGCCTTCCGCTCCCGCAGCGGCGGCAGATGGAGCCATCCGCCCCGGAGGCGGTAGTACAGATCCTTGCGGAATGTCTTGCGGGCGATCATCTGCTCCAGTTCCTCATTGGTCGCCGCGATGATCCGTACATCAGTCTGGCGGGGTTCACTGGTACCGAGTTTCAGATACTCGCCGCTCTGCAGCACCCGGAGCAGTTTTCCCTGCAGTCCCAGCGGCATGACCCCGATTTCATCCAGAAAAAGGCTTCCGCCGTGGGTATGCTCCAGATATCCGGCCCGGGCCTTTTCCGCGCCGGTAAACGCCCCCCTGGTATGGCCGAAAAATTCCGCGTCAAACAGGCTCTCTCCCAGGGAAGCCATATTGACCGGCGTAAACGGGGCATCCGCACGGGGACTGGCCGCATGGATGGCTCTTGCCAGCAGATCCTTGCCCGTGCCGGTTTCGCCGGTGATCAGAATCGGCACATCACTCCGGGCATGCAGTTCCGCCTCCTTGAGCACCTTCAGTACATTCCGGGAGCGCGTCAGAATCGGCCGGAACGGATCCTTGTGGGTCAGTTCCGGCAGGGCCTTTCGCTTGTCGATATCCAGAATATCCAGAAGCCGCTTCCGCTCCAGGGCACGGTTGACCGAAAGAATCAGATTCTGCTGGGGAACCGGCTTGATCAGATAATCATAGGCGCCTTTCCGCATACAGTTGATGGCCGTGTGAATATCGTCAACAGCGGTCACCATGATACACTCCGTCCCCGGGCTGGAACTCCGGATCACTTCCAGAAGCTGCATGCCGTCCATATCCGGCATGTTCAGGTCGATCATGGCCAGATCAAAATCCTCCCCCTGCCGGAACCGTTCCGCAGCCTTGCGGGAACTGTACTCGATCTGCACATGATTGAATCCGGCCGACCGAAGCCGGCTCCAGAGAATATCCAGATAATCGGGATCATCGTCGATGATGATGATTTTATCTTCCATAGGCAGTGATCCATCACCTCTGTGGCAGTCAGTATGCCAATCTGGCATGGTCCAGAATGGCACTGTCTATATAAATATTTGTTTTCAAAAATAATTACAACAAGAATGTGCCAGAATGGCATGCTTTCCATGATGCTGCTGCCCGCTTCTCCAGATTCACTGTCAATCCACATGAATAAATTAAAACATTTTAATTACAGGATGTTATTGACTATGAACGGAGTTCTATTCTTTCTGGCACAAGTATTGCTCATATAATACCATAAAGATTAAATAATGTTCAGTATAAATAATGTAAATTCCATTCATGCAATGGCAGCATGATCTGCGAACCGGAACCATTACCCTTTGACAGAGGAGGGAACCATGTCTGAAGCGAAAAGAATTCTTGTGGTGGATGATGAGCCCGATATGGTGGCACTGATCCAG
Organism: Desulfobacteraceae bacterium; assembly: GCA_041641935.1. Lineage (GTDB taxonomy): Bacteria > Desulfobacterota > Desulfobacteria > Desulfobacterales > Desulfococcaceae > JBEPXL01. The sequence goes on from JBEPXL010000470.1 coordinate 3,044, forward strand.
GGAAGACTGCAAAAGGAAAAATACAACGTCGATGTGGCCTATAACGGGGCTGAAGCCATTGAAAAAGTGAAACAGAACATGCCCGACGTGATCGTTCTCGATGTAATGATGCCCGAAAAAGACGGCTACCAGGTCTGCTCCGAACTGAAAAAGGACGGTAAATTCGCAGACATTCCCATTATCCTGCTCACGGCGGTTGCCGACCACGTTTCCTCCACCCGCTACTCTCACTACGACGGCATCAGCATGGAAGCCGATGATTACATCCCCAAGGGGCCGGACTCCACCGAGCAGATTGTCCAGAGCGTCCGGGATATGCTTGGCTGATGGTCTGAATCGTCCCATAAAACCGGGAAGGAGCAATTATGATACCCCCAGTACAGGACGTACATGAATACAAGCCCGCGCCCGCGAAGCCGTTCCTCCGGGAGGTGATGGAACGCTCCGGGCAGATGCTCACCGCCTGCTACCAGTGCCGGCGGTGTGCGGCCGGATGCACCGTCGGAGACGAAACCGACTGCTTTACACCGAATCTTCTGATCCGGACGGTGCTGCTCGGCGACCGGGAAACGGCACTGAACAATGAACTGGTCTGGAAATGTGTCTCCTGC
>JBEPXL010000471.1:0-3653 GCA_041641935.1 Desulfobacteraceae bacterium
CACTGAACGGTTACTGTCCTTATTCGCCCAGAACCACGAATTTGCCATCCTTGACGGTCAGCATTTCAAAGTCCTTTTTGTCCAGACCGCAGTGGTCTGACGGCGTGAAATTGAAGACACCGCCGATGCCGGTAAACTGCGCCGTCTCCAGATAGTCCCGGATCTTTGCCGGGTCATCCCCCACGGCCTTGATGGCGTTGATGATCAGCCAGAGGCCGTCATAGGCGTGTCCGCCGAAGGTGCTGACACTTTCCGTGTATTTCGACTCATAGCCGTTCCGGTATTCGGTCAGTACCGCTTTCTGGGGATGATCATCGGAGACCGTATCCACCGCCATAACGCGGCCGGCCGGAAAGATGAGCCCTTCGGCTGCGTCCCCGGCGGCTTCGGCGTACTTGACGTTGGCAAAGCCGTGGCTCTGGTAGAGGGGAATGTCGATCTTGAGCTGGCGCATGTTCTGGGGCACGATGGACTGGGCCGGTACGATGGACCAGTTGATGACTGTCCCGGCCCCGGCATTCTTGATGCCGATGAGCTGGGCTGTCATGTCGGTATCTCCGGGCGCGTAGGTTTCATCGGCGACAAGCTGGATGCCGTATTCATCGGCCAGCCCTTTGAGCTGGGTTCTCCCTGCCGCACCGAAACCGGTGGTACCGGTGAGGATGCCGACTTTGCTGATGTCCTGTTTCTGCAGGTGTTCGTATATCCGCCGGACCGCGTCCGAGTCGTTGGGGGCGACCTTGAAGACCCATTTCCGCTGATCGGTCGGGGTGACAATATCTTCGGCGGCGGCGCAGGAAATCATGGGAATTTTTGCCTGCTGCACCACCGGAATGGAGGCCATGCTGGTTCCGCTCCGGGAGGGGCCGACAATGGCGCTGACCCGGTACTTCTTGATCAGTTTCTTCATGGCGTTGACGGCGCGGGTGTTGTCCCCCTGGGTGTCCTCGATGAAGAGTACCAGTTTTTTGCCGTTGATCCCGCCGGCATCGTTGACCTGCTTCTGGATCATCTCGACGGTATTGCGCTGGGGTTCCCCCAGCCAGGATGCCTTGCCGGTCACGGCAAAGGCACAGCCGACCCGGTATTCGTCGGAAGCGGCGTAAATAGCGGACGCCGAAAACAGCATCAGTACCACTGCCCACAGAACCACTGAAAGCGTATTTCTTTTCAACATCATTCCTCCCTCTGTCCTTGTAAAAACCGGTTATCGTTTATGCGGATTCAATCCCGGTGAATTCTCCCCGCAAAGAGAAAATTCACCAGACGTTATGGCTTTCAACGATGGGGATATCATTTGCCTGCAGCACATCAATGGCGCGGTCGATATGATCGAAACGGAAAATCAGAATAGCCGACTCCATGCTCTTCTGAACAAAGGAGTACATGTACTCCACATTCAGCCCGGCCTTTTCGATATGCCCCAGAATCCGTGCCAGTTCTCCGGGCCGGTCCCGGACCTCCAGGGCGATGACCTCGGACATCCGCACCGTGAACCGTTTGTCTTTCAGCACCTGCCGGGCCTTTTCCATGTCGTTGACGATCAGCCGCAGGATACCGAAATCGGACGTATCGGCCAGGGACATGGCCCGGATGTTGACCCCCGCTTCGCCCAGGGTTGTCAGGATCTTGGCCAGCCGGCCGGACCGGTTTTCCAGAAAAATGGAAATCTGTTCCAGTTTCATAGACTCCCCCTTTGCAATCAGAATGGATAGGGAACGCCGTCGAGTCCGGCGGTTTCCGCCAGACCGAGCATGATATTCATGTTCTGCACCGCCTGTCCCGAGGCCCCCTTGACCAGATTGTCGATGGCGGAAATCAGGATGATACGGCCCGACGGGTCCTGGGCACAGCCGATGTCGCAGAAGTTGCTGCCCCGGACATGGAGGGTGTTGGGAATCCGGCCTTCGGGACAGATCCGGACAAAAGGACGGTCCCGGTAAAAATCGGCAAGGCAGGCCCGCACGTCCGCTGCGGTAGTCTTTCCGGCCGGCGCTGCATAGATGGTGGAAAGCATTCCCCGGGTGAGCGGAATCAGATGGGGGACAAAGGTGAGCCGGATCTCCCGGCTGGCCTCGCGGGTCAGCACCTCGTTCATCTCCGGTGTATGGCGGTGTGCCGCGACCTTGTAGGCTTTGAAGGACTCGTTCACCTCGGAAAAATGGACCGCCAGGGACGGCGACCGGCCCGCCCCGCTGACACCGGATTTGGCGTCGGCGATCAGGGTTTCCGGCTCGATCAGTCCGGCGCGGATCAGCGGAATCAGGGGCAGGAGAATACTGGTCGGATAGCAGCCGGGGTTGCCGGTCACATCGGCGGTTTTGATCTCATCACGGTAAATTTCACTGAGACCGTAGACCGCTTTTGCGGCAAGCGACTTAGCCGCATGGGGCTGATAGGCGGATTCATACCGGTGAATGTCCCTGAACCGGAAATCGGCGGACAGGTCCACCACCCGTTTTCCCCGTTCGACAAGGCCGGGAATGATGTCCATCGGCAGTTTGTGGGGAAGCGCCGTAAAGAAAATGTCTGCCTTTTCACAGACCGTATCCGGATCATATGCCTCACAGACATAATCCGCCACACCGGCAAAGGCCGGGTAGATTTCGTCCATCCGGACGCCGATATGCTGCCGGGAGGTAAGAACCGTCAGTTCGACCTCCGGATGCCTGTGAAGTATCCGCACCAGTTCCGCGCCGGTATACCCGGTCGCTCCGATTATGCCTGCCCTTGTCATATCGCCTCCTGAATTTTAGGATATTTCCTTTAGAGGCCAAGTAATCTATCAAAACCATTCAGTATTTTCAAGGAGTTTATCAGGCGGAGGATTCTGCAGAGAAGGCTCTCTTTACGGACGTGAGCGGCCTCCGGGGATTCACCGGGGAAACATGAGCCCTGGGGCTTGTTCCGGGGGCGCATCGGAAGTTTAAACATTTGAAAAGTGAGTTCTTCTGGTATATAATTTGCCTGAAACCACTGAATACAGAAGGAGACATCATGCAGATACCCACCCGAAAAGAGTGTTACCGGCTGATCCATGAAATGGAAATGCGGGATAACATCATTGCGCACTCGCTCCAGGTCTGCCGTGTGGCGCTCTTTTTGACGGATCAGCTTCTGGTCCGGGATATCATTCTGGAACGGGAACTGATCCGGGCGGCGGCACTGCTCCATGATATTACCAAAACCCGGAGTCTTTCCACCCGAGAAGTCCACTCGGACACCGGAGCGGAATTACTGACGGAACGGGGCTATCCCGAAGTCGCCGACATTGTCCGGCAGCATGTGCGGCTGGACCGGTATCCGCCGGCCGCATCCCTGACAGAAGCCGAAATCGTCAACTATGCCGACAAGCGGGTTCTCCATGACTGCATCGCGCCCCTGGATGACCGGATCGGTTATATTCTGGAGCGGTACGGCTCGTCCCGGGAGATCCGGGACCGCATCCGTGAAACATGGAATGCCACCATTGAACTGGAGCAGAAGATATTCGCCTGCCTCACCTTCTCTCCTGATGATCTGCCCGACCTGCTGCCGGGTCTGTGCGAAATGGACCTGCACACCTACCGGGAAGTGATCCATACAGTGAGAATCGATGAATAAATGGTTCCATCCGAAAAATGCTTTTTCCTGTCGGAGCGGCAGTACGCCTC
>JBEPXL010000472.1:0-2653 GCA_041641935.1 Desulfobacteraceae bacterium
TTCACAGAGGCTTTTGATTTCCGGGGAAATCAGTACGGTTCCCCGCCGGTAAAGTGGTCCCGTTCCCTCCTGACCGCTTTATCCTGTACCGCTTCAGATGTGGTTGTCCCTTGTTCTGTATCATCAGAGCCGTATCATTGTTCCACTGTTCCAGAATGATCTGTACCGGCGTTTCACCCGTACCGGAATCCTGCGCGGTTTCACGATCGTGCGCTTTGCATGGAAGGGGGTGATATTGCAACAGGTTCGTCTGTATTGGTCTGAAGCACCTGCTCTTTCAACCACTTTGTGACAAGGAGAAATCAATGAAATCCGTATCCGTTATCCTGCTTTCCCTGTTGACCCTGATCGTTCTTTCCACCGGTGCCGTCGCTGCAGACAAGGCAGCCATCCAGAAACATGTGGATGAAGTCGTTTCCGGTATAGACGGCGGAAAGGATGCCGCTGAATACAAGGCGGATGCCTATACGCCCTATGTTTTTGTCATGGAAGAGAAAGGAAACCTGATTGTTCACCCGTCGCTGGCCGGGCAGAGCCTGAAGGAGAAAGCCGCCCCCGTGTATGACGCCCTTGTAAAAGCCACACCGGAAGGGGTATGGGTCGATTATGAGTGGAAGGGCAGCATGAAGCATTCCTATGTAAAGAAAACAGACGGCGACCTGATCGTCGGCAGCGGATATTCCGATTAAGCCTTTTCTCCCGCCAGGCCCGGACGAAGGTCCGGGCGTTCTGATCCACGGGAAATTTCCCTCCTCTTTCAACCAATCCGCAGCACCGCCACAGCCCCCCTGCCCTCCTGGTTTTCGAGCCGTACCTCTCCATCATGGAGGACCGCCACCTCCCGGACAAAATTGAGCCCCAGTCCCGTACTCTTCCTGCCGGTATCCGGCCTTTGCAGGGAATAGAACTTGTCAAACACCTTTTCCCGGGCAAAGGCCGGAATCCCGGGCCCCTCATCCGACACGGTCAGGATGATTCCTTTTCCGTCAGACCGGGCAGTCAGGAGAATTTCTCCGCCGCCGGGACTGAAATCGACGGCATTCTGCACCAGATTGGAAACCGCCTGGTGCAGCAGGAAGGAATCCCCCCGGACCGTCAGATCCTCCGGCACATCGGCCATAACCTGAAGCTGTTTCCGGGAAACGAACGGCGCCTTGCTTTCCAGTACCGTCTTCACCAGCGGGGAAACCGGAACTGTCTCGACCCGGTGAAGGGTCTGGCGGTTTTCCAGGGCGGCCAGCTCCAGCATCCGGTCGATAATCTGCTGAATCCGGAATGCCTCGCTGTGGATGTTGGTCAGGAACCGCTCCCGCTGTTCTTCGTCCATCGGTTCCTTCATCAGTTCCGCCGCCCCGCGGATGGCCGAAAGCGGGCTCTTGATCTCATGGGTCAGGTTCTGGACATACCGTTCCACATACCGTTTTCCTTCCAGGGCCTCCTGCATCTCCCGGAACGCCTTGCCCATTTCGCCGATTTCACTCCGGTCCAGCCGGGGAAACCGGGGCCGCCTTCCGTCGCGGATCGCGTTGGCATACCGGGTCAGCCGCTTGATCGGCAGCGTCAGCAGCACAGAGACAAGAAAACTGAGCAGACCGGCGGCCGTCAGGTACAGCAGGCCGATGGCGATAAACTGGGGTCTGGCGTATTTGACAAAATATTTGATGTTGGCGGTCGGCTTCGCCACCGTCAGCACACCGGCAATGGCCTCATCCACACGGATGGGCGCTGCGACATAGAGAATGGAGGAATCCGGGTCTTCCGGGTCCGACCGGGTGGCCCGGGCGCCGTATTCTCCCCGGAGGGTCAGGTGAACATCCCGCCACTGGCTGTAGTCCTCCCCGATACTGTCACGGGACGCGGAGTCGAAGACAAGGCTTCCGGCGGCGTCGGTGATATAGATCCGGATATCGACCTGATCCTTGACCAGTTTGTAGATTTTCGCCGAAAGAGGCGTTTCATGGACCCGGTCGAAGATTTTGTACCACTGCTCCGGTTCAAACGTCCCGTCTTCCATCTGAAGACCGGCAATGGCGGCGAGGATGGTGGCCTGATCCACCAGCGGGTCTTCCACCCCTTCCAGATACCGGGTCCGGAGGTTGTGGAGAATCCAGTTGAACGGTGAGGAAAAACAGACGGCGAAGATCAGCAGATAGCAGAAAAAGATGCGGGTGCCGAGTCTCATATGTTTTCTTTAAGGGAATAGCCCGTTCCCCGGTGGGTGACGATGGGGTCCATATCCGGCCGGACCGCTTTCAGCTTGGCCCGGAGGTTCTTGATGTGGGCATCCACGGTACGGTCCATGCTGGCTTCGGGCTCGTCCCATGCACTGTTCATCAGCTGCTCCCGGGAAAAGACATGCCCGGGCCGCCGGATAAAGACCTTGAGCAGGTTGTATTCATACCGGGACAGGGTCAGTTCCGTGTCGAAGAAGCAGATCACCCGCTTCGATTCATTGACCGTAAAGGCCGGGACCGGGGTATCCGACGTGGTATTGCAGGAACCGGTGCGCCGGAGGATGGCGCGGACCCGTGCCACCAGTTCCCGGGGACTGAAGGGCTTGGTCACGTAGTCGTCGCCGCCGATCTCCAGCCCCACGACCCGGTCGATTTCATCGGACCGGGCCGTCAGAAATATGATCGGGACACTGGAAGTT
>JBEPXL010000472.1:2663-3646 GCA_041641935.1 Desulfobacteraceae bacterium
GGCCAGGCAGCGGGTTTCGAAGCCGTCGGTCTCCAGGGCATACTGAATGGTATCGACGATGGCCGGTTCGTCTTCCACAATCAGGATTTTCGGTTTCATGACATCTCTTTCCGAAAGCGTTTTCATTGAAAAATGGAATGTAGCCTCTCTCTCAGCCGTTTACAACCCCATTGTACCGGAACTGTCAAGAGCAGGATGCCCATACTGACCGACACCACCATAAGGCAGTGTTCCGCAAACCGGCCCGGATAATTTTTCCAGGCGGCATTCAGCAGGGGGACACCGGCGGTGACGGCGAGATACCAGAACAGGGGCCAGAGGGCGACAGGAGAAGTGACGCTCTGCCCTTCCCCGCTCCGGGTTTCCATCCGCCGGAGAATCCACAGAATTCCCGTGTAAAAAAGGTACAGCGCCAGAAAATAGAGAGCCGCCCCCCCGATCCGGTGTACCCGTTCCGGCGTAATCCACCCGCAGTAGATGTCAGCCCGGTAAAGATGGATGGATGCCGCAATCCGTAAGGTATTGACGCTGATGGTGAGTCCACAGGCGGAAACGGTGCAGACAGTGATCCAGAACAGTTTCCCGGATAATCGCTCCAGCCGCTGTATGCCGCAGAAGGCCGCCATGCAGAAGGCGATGATCAGGAAATTGACGCCCGCACAGGAGGGGGCAATCAGAACATGATGTTCCCGGCTGAGATATCCGGCGCCTTCTTCATAAAGAAATGGAATACCGGTGACCCGCTCCGTCAGTGCCGCTGTCGTCGCCAGAATCCATGCGAGATCATCGCTGGAGCCACGGCTGTAGTGGGCCTTGAGCAGGTATGCCATTGCGAGGATGAGGAGACACAGAGTGATATTTACCAGAAGATGTTGATTTCTTTTGATGAATGTCTTCATTTTTCTGCCTTCCGGTGGATGTCTGGAAAACCCCGCCCCCGTCCCCGCCCCGACACGGGGAGGGGGGCCAGGGGGGTGGTCCGC
>JBEPXL010000473.1:0-3644 GCA_041641935.1 Desulfobacteraceae bacterium
CTCGACAATGACTACCTGGCCTACGCCCTGATCGACACCCTTGTCGATTATTATTTCATGGTACTCGAAAACATGGAAGACGAAATCGAACGGGTGGAGGATGCGCTCATTGTCAGTACCGACATGGACATCCTCCATGATATCTACCACCTGAAACGCAAGATCATTATTCTGCGGAAGGCGGTGCTTCCCCTGCGGGATCTCGCCCTCAAGCTGGAAAAGACCTACAGCCCGCTGATCAGCAAGGAAACACGGCTCTACCTCACCGACCTCTATGACCATGTCATCCAGATCGCCGACGCCATCGAAATCTTCCGGGATATTGTCTCGGACCTCCTCGGCCTGTACCACTCCTCCATCAACAACCGGATGAACGAGGTCATGAAGGTGCTCACCATCATCTCCACCACCTTCATTCCGTTGAGTTTCATTACCGGGCTTTACGGCATGAACTTCGAATACATGCCCGAACTCCGCTGGCACTGGGGATATCCGGCCGTCTGGGGCGTGATTCTGCTGGTGGCCCTCTGCATGATCGGCTTCTTCAAAAAGAAGAACTGGTTCTGACGTTCCTAACAGTGCCGGCAGCCGGTGGTCCGGTCCAGATATTCCCGGAACATGCGAATGACCGTTTCCGGGCTGTTGAGTTTCGCGGCCAGTTCCTCCATGCTGTAGCGGCTCAGTTCTTCCCGGAAAAACCGGGAGATCATCTGTTTCATGTCCGCCTGTACCGATTCATCCACTTCCTGCACCACAAACTGGGTGAGGGCCGATTCCACTTCTTTCAGTATCTCTTCTTTGCTCCTGTCCATATGGTCTTCTCCGTGTCTGTTCGGATCACCGGCAATCAAGGCGTCCTCCGCTGCTGTCCGCCCTCTCACTCTGTCTCTGTGTCTGTCTATTGCTCCGGAACCCATTCCGGCGGCTGCCGGCCCGGCGAACCGGTCATGCCCAGATAGATGCTTCCGGCCAGCAGGGAAAGGATCGACCCGCTCAGGATGCCCAGCTTCGAGTAATTCAGCAGCAGTGGGTTGGTAAAAAAGAGACCGGACACAAAAAGTGACATGGTAAACCCGATGCCGCCGAGCATTCCCGCGCCGATCAGATGTGCCCAGGTAACCCCTCTGGGCAGCCTTGCAATGCCGAGCTTGACTGCTATATAGGAAAAAAGGGCAATCCCGACCGGCTTGCCGATAAAGAGTCCGAGCACAATGCCCAGCGTGACCGGATGGGTCACGGCCTCTGTCACAGTCATCCCCTCAAAGGTAAGACCGGCGTTACCGAAGGCAAACAGCGGCAGGATCAGAAACGCGACCCAGGGATGCAGGGCGTGTTCCAGCCGCTGCAGCGGTGTTTCCACATCGTGGCAGGCCATCTCCAGGGTATGGACGGCATTGAGATGTCCCTGGTTCAGCAGAATGGCGTGGATATGGTCGCAGCTCTGCTCATGGCACTGGAATTCCTCCATGATATTTCTCACCCGGTTGAAAAAGTGCAGTGTATTGTATTTTCCGTGGGCCGGGATCATCAGGGCGACGACCACACCGGCAATGGTCGCATGAATCCCGGAACCCAGCACGGCGATCCAGGTGCCGATGCCGAAGAGCGCATACAGGTAAATGTTCCGGACCGACAGAATATTCAGCAGGAACAGCCCCAGAACAAAATGGCTGGCGACAATCAGGTAACTCCAGGAAATCGCCTTGGTGTAGAAAATGGCGATCACCAGCACTGCCCCCAGGTCGTCTGCGATGGCAAAGGCCGCCAGAAAAACCCGGAGCCCCAGCGGAAGCCGTCTGCCGAACAGGGCGATGGCCCCGAGGGAGAAGGCAATATCGGTTGCCATGGGCACGCCCCAGCCTCCGGCGGACGGTGTGCCGTGGTTGAACGCCAGATAGATCGCCCCCGGCAGCACCATTCCGCCCAGGGCCGCGCAGATGGGAAGCATGGCTTTCCGGAACGAGGCGAGTTCACCGACCAGCATCTCCCGCTTGATCTCCAGCCCGACCGTAAAAAAGAAGAGGGCCATCAAGCCCTCGTTGATCCAGTGGAGAAGGGTTTTGCTGATGCGGTATTCTCCGAAAAAAAGGGCGATCTCCGTGTGGATCAGATGCTCGTAGGTTTCCGCGAGAAAGGAGTTGGCCCAGTAGACAGCGCTCAGCGAGGTGAAAAGGAGCAGAAAACTGCTCAGGACCTCACTGCTGAAAAACCAGTGATATGGATGAAAAATCCGCAGTTTTGCGGTGTTTTCCGGGCTCGGGTCCGACAGGTTTTCGTTGACATTGCTTCCGTCAGGATAACGTTCTTCGGGGTTGTGTTCTTCAGGGATCGGAGTCATAATACCATTTATGTTCTGTTGGGGTTCCTGTTTGATCGGTTTACATCGGTTGTCGGAATGAAAATGGCGGTAAATGCCTGTTATTGGGGATATGCCTAATATCCGTATCAGGATTTCAGGATGCAGACAAGCCCCAAAATGGTTTGCTCAACCCTCCCGGGTTGCGGTGGAGGAAAAATGGAGATTCAGAATCTCTTTGCGGAAATCCCGGAAAAGATGCCGGCGGAGGTCTTTGATATTCTGGTCCGCTCCGCCCATGTCCGGATTGAACGGATCCTCTCCCGGGGGCACGCCAGCCCCGAAGGAGACTGGTACGACCAGAAGGATCATGAGTGGGTGGTGCTGCTCCGGGGAAGCGCGGGTCTCCGTTTTGCGGGAGAGGAAAAAACGGTGACGCTCCGGCCCGGAGACCATCTCCTGATTCCAGCCCGGCGCCGTCACCGGGTCGAATGGACCGATCCCAACGGGGATACGGTCTGGCTGGCGGTCCACTATCCGGCGGATTCGGTTTCGTCACCGTAGAGAAAACAGCGGACCCAGTGCCGGGGCTGCTCCTCCCGGAAGGCCGGAACCCGGTTCCGGCAGTGGTCCATCACATGGGGACAGCGGGGATGGAAATGGCATCCCGGCGGGGGATGGAGCGGGCTGGGCAGATCACCCTCCAGTCCTTTCCGCTCTTTTTTCACATTCACATCCGGAACCGGCGCGGCCTCCAGAAGCGCCTGTGTATAGGGATGAAGGGGCCGGTCATAGAGTTCCCGCTTGTCGGCCAGTTCCACCAGCCGTCCCAGATACATGACGGCCACCCGGTCACTGATGTGGCGGACCACCGAAAGATCGTGGGACACAAAGAGGTAGGTCAGGTGAAACTCCTCCTGGAGATCCATCAGCAGGTTGAGCACCTGGGCCTGGATGGAGACATCCAGGGCCGACACCGGCTCGTCACAGATGATCAGTTCCGGCTGCAGGGCCAGGGCCCGGCCCACCCCGATCCGCTGGCGCTGCCCGCCGGAGAATTCATGGGGATACCGGTTGATAAGCTCCGGCCGCAGTCCCACCACCTTCATGATATGCCGGACCCGTTCCAGCCGTTCGGATTTGCTGCCCACACCGTGGATGAGAAGCCCTTCCCCGATGATCCGGCCCACCGTCTGCCGGGGATTGAGGGAGGCATAGGGGTCCTGGAAAATGATCTGCATCCGGGCCCGGAGGGGATGCATGGCCCGTCGGGAAAGGGTCAGGATATTGCGGTCCTCGAAGAAGATTTCTCCGCCGGTGGGCGGCTCCAGCCGGAGCATCACCCGGC
>JBEPXL010000474.1:0-3636 GCA_041641935.1 Desulfobacteraceae bacterium
CCGGAAAATCGGATCGACCGGCGAAGCGGTGGTCTACGACATCAACTGGGAAATGATGACGGCCGGGCGGCGGAAACCGACGAACCGGGAACACCGGATGCGGATCAACTACATTCAGGGAGACGCGGAAAAAATCTCCTTTCCCGATAACACCTTCGATGCCGTCATGATCGGCTTCGCCGTCCGGAACATCACCCACATGGTGCAGGCCTTTACCGAGATGCACCGGGTACTCAAGCCGGGGGGTACATTCCTGTGCCTGGAGTTTTCCCAGCCCACGCTCAACTGGTTCCGGTGGCTGTATGACTTCTACTCATTTCATATCATGCCCCGCATCGGTGAAATGCTCGTGGGCTCCCGGCAGGCGTATCTCTGCCTTCCGGAGACGATCCGGCTGTTCCTGCTGCCGGACGAGCTTTCGGGTCTGTTCGAGCGGGTCGGTTTTACCGATGTGCGGTACCGTCGCCTCACCAACGGCATCGCCGTAGCGCATCTGGGCAGTAAATAGAGCCGCCGGTACACGCTGTTCCGGCGGCCGCTCTTATTTCATTGCGGAAACAAACAGCCGGACCGCCACGATCAGGAACAGGGCAGCGGGATAGAGACTGGCCTGATTGAAGAGATACATGGCGTGCTGCGGGTCATTGGACCGGTAAAACCGGAAGGCGGGCAGGAGCAGGAGAAGTATTCCGGCCACAGCGACGGCCCCGTAACTGACCGGACCAAACATGGCCGGAGAGATGCTGAACAGGACAAAGGTCAGCAGAAAAGCGGCGGGTAGGGTGGTCAGAATGGTGTAGGCCGACAGTTCCAGTCCATACAGGACCGGAAAGGTCTGCGCGCCCAGCCGCCGGTCTTCCTTGATATCCGTGCAGTCGTTGGGTATATTCTGGCCGCCCAGTTCCCACAGAAAGAAGGTGGCAAAAAGTGTCAGCACGAAGACCGCATCGGGTGACGGGTCCACCGCGAAGACGGCGGCAACGGGGCCGAGGGTTTTGACGATGCCGTTGATGACCGCACGGACCGGACTTACCTTGAGCATCAGGCAGTAGACCGCCTCCAGAAAGCAGCCGAGAATGAAAATACCGGCGCAGACCGGGTTCAGTACGTAAGCGCCGATAAAGGCCACTGCACCCCACGAGAGCGCCCAGATCAGTCCTTCGTAGTAGCCGAGATACCCCTGGGCGATGGGATGGCGGTAAATGGCGGAATCGAGGTCGGGGGGAAGCGTGGGGTCGGAGGGAATCCGGTGGATCCGTTTCAGGTCGATCTGGTAATCCACGACATCATTCAGGGCGTATACAGCGGTGTATCCGGCAAAAATGGTCAGCAGCCCCAGCAGGGCGACGCCCGGCCCGGGAAAGGTTCCCAGCCAGAGCCCGGCCGCAAGGGCAGGGGTGGTCATATCCAGCAGTCCGTGGGGGGTTCTGGAAAGAGCCCAGAAGAGTTTCAGCCGTGCAAGACCTTTCAGTTCAGATGGTGCGGTATTCAATATTCTACTCCCGGCGCAAGTCAGCCTGTTCAGGTGGAAAGAAAAGAGCGGCCCCGAACCCCTTTGAAACGGGACTTCGGCGATCTGGTAAAAAGTATCAGCATATTCAAATGTATAAATCGGGAACGGCATCAAGTCAAGACGAAGGCAGGGCAGAACTGCCGGACATGCGGTGGGTTTATACACAGCGGGAGTGGAAATGGAGACCGGCAGACAGAATATCGACTTTGACGAGATCAGGAAATTTGAAGAACAGGCCCGCTACTGGTGGGATCCCGAAGGACCGGCCAAACCGCTGCACGATATCAATCCGCTGCGTCTCCGGTACATTGCCTCCCGGACGAACCTGCAGGGCGCGCGGATTCTGGACGTGGGGTGCGGCGGCGGCATCCTGAGCGAAGCCCTTGCGGCAGCCGGCGGAGCCGTGACCGCCATCGACATGAGTGAAACCGCCCTTTCGGTGGCCCGGCTTCATCTCTGGGAAAGCCGTCTGGACATCGACTACCGGCAATCCACCGTGGAGGATATGGCGGCGTCGGAACCGGGCACGTTCGATGCGGTCACCTGTCTGGAGCTTCTGGAGCATGTGCCGGATCCCGGCTCCGTGGTGCAGGCCTGCAGAACCCTGGTCCGGCGGGGGGGGGATATTGTCTTTGCCACCCTGAACCGGAATATCAAGTCCTACCTGTTTGCCATTATCGGCGCGGAATATGTGCTGCGCCTCCTGCCGGTGGGAACCCACCAGCACCACCGGTTCATCAAACCGACCGAACTGATCGGATGGGCCGAATCCGCAGGTCTTTCGGTGGAAGATTTCACCGGAATGCAGTACAATCCCTTTACCCGCCACTATTTTCTGAGCGGAAACACCGATGTCAACTACTTTGCCCATCTCCGGCGGGAGGCATGACCGGGATACTGGATTATCCGAAACATTGTTCACTGACGACGGGGCAGTATTTCTGAAAACCATACATCATCCGGAAAGGAGAAACCAATGGAAATTGTAAAGTTCGACGCGGTAGATATTCAAAACAAACTGGCACGGATGAATGACAGGGAGATTGATCAACTGGCGTTCGGCGCGATCCAGCTGGACAAGCAGGGGAACATTCTGTTTTATAACATGGCGGAAGGAGAACTGACCGGGCGTGATCCCAAGGAGATGATCGGCAAAAACTTCTTTAATGAAGTCGCCCCCTGTACCAAAAGCCCCGGCTTTTACGGAAAATTCAGGGAAGGGGTGGATAAGGGGGATCTGAGTACCATGTTCGAGTATGAGTTCGATTACAAAATGAAGCCGACCAAGGTAAAGGTCCACATGAAAAAAGCCATTGCCGACGATACCTACTGGATTCTCGTCAAGCGGGTCACCTTTGTCTGAGAATGAATCTGTCGGAGACGGACATTTTCCGGATGCTCCGGGATCTGCTGGGGACGGAACTGGCGCGGAAACGCGGTCGGCATCATCTGCGGATTCCCCTGTCCGGAAACGACAGCCTCACCGATCCCCGCTGGGGGGTGGATTCACTGGAACGGATGGAACTGGCCGGAATCGTCAACGGCATGTTCCATCTTTACAGAACCGGACTGGAAGACAACCTGCTCCGGTACAAAACCCTGGACCGGTGGGTTGAACTTGTTTCCGTTTCATGGAAAGAGCATCCGGAAACGATTTCTTTCCGCACCTCCGGCAGTACGGGGACGCCAGAAATGGTTTCCCACCGGACGGATGATCTCGTGCAGGAAGCGGCGGAACTGGCCCGTCTGTTTTCCGGCTGCAGGCGAATCGTTTCATTTGTTCCGTCCCACCATATTTACGGATTCCTGTTTACCATTCTTTTGCCTCATGTTCTCGATGTGCCGGTGATCGAAGCCGGAACAGAGGGTATCGGAAAACTGCGGGAAATGCTGACCACCGGCGATCTGCTCATCTCCTTCCCGGCAAACTGGGCCTGGCTCGATGCCTCCCTGCCGGACTGGCCTGCGGGACTTATCGGTGTCACATCCACCGGACCGGCTGATCCGGATCTGCTCCGGCGTCTGCAGAACAAGGGAGTTGACATCATCGAAATCTATGGTTCCTCAGAAACCGGGGGAATCGGGTTCCGCAGGAATCCGTCAGACGCCTATATACTTTTTCC
>JBEPXL010000475.1:0-3630 GCA_041641935.1 Desulfobacteraceae bacterium
GGATCACCTTCCTTGGGGGTGTCAGGAATTTCCTCCTTCGTTCCCAGATCGACAAGGGTGCGGACCGCCTCCGGGAGCCGGTCTTCCATGTCGTACTTCCGGATAATCTCCGCCATTTCATCAAAGGTTGTTCCGTCCGGGACGGCGGGACCGGATGCAATGGCGTCAAGACGGTCACCGACCACGTCCGACAGGATAAAGCTGAACACCGTCGCCGGAGAGAGCATCCCGGCCAGACGTCCGCCCTTGATACCGGAAAGATGCTTCCGGACACAGTTGATTTCGTTGATGCCGGCGCCGCTCTCCAGTAACTGCTCTGTTGTCTTCTGCTTGTCGGCAAGGGAAAGGGAAACACGGTCATCTGCGTAGGGAGAGACCAGAAGCGCAGAGCCACCGCCGGAAATGAGGTTGATGACCAGGGTCTTTTCGTCCGACTGCCGGGCCAGTTCTGTAATCCGCGTTCCGCCTTCCACGCTGTTTTCATCGGGAACGGGATGCCCTGCCACCACCGTTTCGATGATCTTCAGCGGTTCCGTGTGGCCATACTTGACGGAGATGCCCCCCGCCGAAATCCGGTCTCCCAGAATATCCTCAACCGCTTTTGCCATCCGGGCGGTCGCCTTGCCCGTACCGATCACATGAATCCGGTCGAAGTCGTCCAGGCTCAGTGTCATTTCCCCGTCGGCGGAATGGACACCCCGGACGGTCAGCCGTGTACCCTGCAACGCCAGATGGTTCTCCATCATGTGATATGGATTGACCCGTTCCACACCGGCTTCAAAAACTGCTCTGAGATCATGGAGATATTGTTCCATCCGCCCTCCTCGGTATCCGTCAGTCCGTCTCTGCTCCCAGAACAGCCCCGGATTTGAGGCGGCCCCGGCCGTAACAGGCCAGCACATCTTCCCATGAACCGACAACGGAATCGTATACGTCAACCTGCTTCCAGGTGAGGTACTGGTAATACTCCTCTTCAATGCCGCCGCAGATGACCACCTGGATCTTCTCCGTCAGGATCAGATGGCAGAGCTGTTCCGCCGATGCCTGGGGCAGCACCACAATTTTCTCTTCCCCCGGTACAATGGGGCTGCCGTCCGACAGGGCAATCAGCACCTCCGTTGCCAGATCAAACCGGGGGGCAACATCGTTGCCGAACAGCGGTATCAGAATCTTCCCGGGCTTTGCCATTTGTCTTATCCGTCAATCCGGTGATATTTCATCTTGCGCCAGAGGGTACTCCGGCCCCAGCCCAGGATCTGCGCGGCTCTGGTGCGTCTGCCGCCGGCCTTTATCAGCGCCGCCATGATCATCTGCCGCTCCACCGCGTCCCAGTTCCGTTCTGTATCGATGGACGCCGGTACAACCGGTTCCGGTGATCCGGCAGGAATCCCGCCCGGCTCTGCGGACTGTACCCCGGTCTCTACCATTGACGAAGCCGGTGCGGTAAGATAGGCTGGAAGATGTACCGGATGGATACGGCCATCCTGACAGAAATTGACAGCGTATTCAATAATATTCCGCATTTCCCGGACGTTTCCCGGGTACGGATACTGCTCCAGGATGGTCATGGCCCGGTCGGAAAATCCTCTGGGCTGCTTCCGGAGCTGAGCCGCTACGGTCTTCAGAAAATGTTCCGACAGGAGCCGGACATCCTCGCCCCGTTCCCGGAGCGGCGGCAGGTGAAGCCGGACCACATTGAGCCGGAAAAGAAGGTCTCCGCGGAAGCGGCCCTCCCGGACCATCTGCTCCAGATTCCGGTGGGTCGCGGCGATGATGCGGACATCGGCCTGAAACCCCTTTGTACCGCCCAGGGGATAGACCACCTTGTCATCCAGAAAGGTGAGCAGCTTGGCCTGCAGCGAAAGCGGCAGATCACCGATCTCGGTCAGGAAGAGGGTACCGTTGTGGGCCAGGCGGAACCTGCCGGGTTTATTCTCCACCGCACCGGTGAACGCCCCTTTCTGGTGGCCGAAAATCTCGGACTCCAGAAGCGGTTCCGGCAGCGCACCGCAGTTGACCTTGATAAAGGCGCCCCGGGACCGGTCCGACGTCCGGTGGATCGCTTCGGCGACCAGATCCTTGCCGGTCCCGGTCTCGCCGGTGATCAGCACCGAAGACTCGTTCTGGGCGATGACCGGAAGAATGCGAAAGATCTTTTCCATCTGCGGGCTTTTGCCGACTATATCGGCGAACCGGCAGGAAGAATTGTACCGGGTATCCATCTCCCCCAGGGAGCGCATATCTTCCACGGTTTCGATAAAACCGGCCAGTCTGCCGTCGCCGCCGGCAAGCGGGGCCAGGGTGGTGCGGACCGGAATCATCTGCCGGTCCCGGCTGATCAGATCACTTTCCAGGCAGACCGCTTCATCGGTTTCCCCCATCTGCCGGGCCGGACAGCCGGTGACACAGGTCCGGCTTCTCATGGCGTGGCAGCAGGGAATACCGGCTGCTGCATCCGGCGAAAGCCCTGTCATCGCCTGAAGCGTCCGGTTCAGCAGGATCACCCGCCGTGCCGGATCCATCACAAGAATTCCCACAGGAATTTCATCGATCAGCGCACCGAGGGCGACCGGTGAAACAAACAGGTTTCGGATCTGCGGTATGAAATATCGGCTCACGATTTTTTAGTACATGAAACAGGAAAAAAATGGTATCGTTGTAATTATAGACCTTCAGAAATGCCTGTCACAATGCCAGATGGAAAACACACTAGAGATGCACTTATGCCGACAGCCCATGACGCAGTGACGGTTTTTTCCGGATGTCTGTACGCGACACAGAAACAGGATTGGCGGTACTTCCGCACAGGGAACCATTATCCCTTTCCGTTTCCGTTCCGTCAAGTCTTTTACCGAAAGCTGAGATGAACCACGACCGTCAGGACCACAGCGATGGAAAAGGAGCCCGGCGACATGCAACCCCCCGACCGGAACAGACAACCTCATCCTCCCGGACCGGCGCCCGGAAGACAGGCAACGGCACAGAAATACCATATCCTGCTGAATGCAGCCCCGGAGATCATACTGACGTTTGACCGGAACGGACAGATTACCTTTGCCAATCAGGGCTCCCTGGATATTACGGGCTATGTGAAGGAAGAACTTCTGGGGATGAACATTGCCGATATACTGCCGCCGGACCAGATGGAATATCTGAAGGAAACCCTCTTTTCATCCGCCTCTATCCGCCGGGAACTCCATCTGTATGAAGCCCATTTCATCAACAGGGAACTGACCCTGATCCCGATAGAGATCAATGCGCTGACAATTGCGGACCGGGACGGGACAGTGGAGGTTCTGTTTGTAGGCCGGGACATTGCCTCCCGTAAGCGCATGGAACGGCATCGGTTGTGGGAGCAGAAATTCGACCTTCTGGAAGATCTGGTCCGGCGTCTCCCCCGTGATCTGGAAACGATGCTCACGCCCCGTTCATCGGGAGAAAAACCCCCTTTTCCCTATGTCGAAGCCTATGAAACCGTTGACGCGGAACGGGCGAAAGCCGCTTTGCATTGTCACATCCTGTTCGCTCCGGTGATGGAACCACGACAGCGGAAAACCGGTTCGCCCGCAGAAGCGGTCCGGCAGGCCGCCGTCAGCGCCGGTGAAGACGCCTGCGATCTTTCCATTTCCG
>JBEPXL010000476.1:0-3159 GCA_041641935.1 Desulfobacteraceae bacterium
GAGCTTTCTTCATTTACGCCTCCTTCTTAGAGTGAATAATTATTAACTCCTTACAATCCATCCAGATGATTAATGAGGTGATACTGGTGGAGCGGAATAGATTTCGCTTATGACCTGGATGCTGATGACACCCTCTTTTCCCAACATATCGGAAAGAAGTATTACAGCATTATCATGTTTTATTTTATCATTCTCCAGGAACCCATAAACAAGGATATTTGTATCAATAAAAGCTCTGTCTGGCATGGAGTTCATCCCGGCCATAAATTTTAAAATTAGGGGCTTTCACTGGGCTTAGTATTGATTTCGGCAAATGTGTCATGATTTTGTTTTCATCTGATGGGGACGGATCATCCGCGACTTCAACAAATGGAATTTCATTTAAAAAGTCGATTAGAAGATGAAATTTTGAATCATCATTGATGGTTACGGTGACCTGTTTCATTTCTGCACCTGTTCCTTTCATTTTTCCCAATTCATTATCAGGATACACCGTCAGGAATCGGTGAAATATTCAACCTGTGTCAGGTGAACTGTGAAGTATTAACAGACAAAGGACAGCGTGTCAACTTTCATGGATTGGCGTCAATCCGGGCAATGCAGCGGATTTCCACCAGGCCGCCTTTGGGCAGGGCCGCCACGCCCACCACGGCGCGTGCCGGTTTGTGGTCGCTGAAAACATCTTCATAGATGGCGTTGAATTCGGCAAACTGGTTCATGTCGGTCAGAAACACATCCACCGATGCCACATCCGTCAACTCTCCCCCGGCAGCGCGGATAATCTCTTCCAGGTTCCGGAGGGCCTGACGGGCCTGGGCGGCAAGATCCGCACCGGTCATTTCGCCTGTGGTGGGGTCGAGTCCGAGCTGTCCGCTGACAAAAAGCCAGGGGGATGCCGCGATTCCCTGTGAGTAAGGGCCGATGGCGGCCGGCGCCTGGTCTGTCTGGATTTTTTTCATAGTGTCTCCTTGGTTCGGGTACATGCTGCTGCTTTGAACAGGTTGCCTTTTCCTGTCAGAAAAGGGTACAGATATTGTTGAATCCGCTTATGAATAAAAGATAGAACCTGTCAGCGCGGTTTTCAACATCTTCAACCCGTTACAACTTGCCAAATCTGAAAAGTGGTATAAATTTGAGAGATGGTACGAAATTTTCAACCCCAGCAAAAGGAGGAGAAGAATGGCAGAAAAGACATTCAGAGCACTGGTCGTCGAGGAGGTATCGGAGAAACAGTTTCAGCGCCAGATCCGGGAGCGGTCTGTGGGGGATCTGCCGGACAATGATGTCCTGATCCGTGTAAAATATTCATCCCTCAACTACAAGGATGCCCTTTCAGCAACCGGCAACCGGGGCGTCACCCGTCAGTATCCACATACACCGGGGATCGACGCGGCCGGTGTTGTGGAAGAAAGCCGGGACGGGGCATTCAAGGCCGGGGAGGAAGTGATCGTCACCAGCTATGATCTCGGCATGAACACGGACGGCGGGTTCGGACAGTACATCCGGGTTCCGGCTGAATGGGTAGTTCGTTTGCCGTCGGGTCTGAGCCTGAAGGAGAGTATGATTTACGGTACAGCCGGGTTTACCGCCGGGCTTTCCGTCCATAAACTGACCCATACCGTGCGGCCGGAAGCAGGGGATATTCTGGTGACCGGCGCAACCGGCGGGGTCGGCAGTCTTGCGGTATCGATTCTGGCGAAGCTGGGGTATTCCGTAACGGCGGTAAGCGGAAAAACCGATGCGAAGGAGTTTTTTGACAGAATCGGCGCCAAGGCGGTCATCAGCCGGGAGGAGGCGAATGACACCAGCGGCAAACCGCTGCTGAAAGGCAGATGGGCCGGTGTTGTGGATACGGTCGGCGGGGATATTCTGGCGACGGCGCTGAAATCCACGGATCTTCACGGAGCCGTCACCTGCTGTGGAAACGTTGCTTCACCGAACCTGCCCACCAGTGTTTTTCCGTTTATTCTGCGCGGTATCGATCTGCTGGGCATCGATTCCCAGAACTGCCCGATGGATACCCGTGTCCGCATCTGGGAAAAGCTGGCGGACGAATGGAAACCGGACCATCTGTCGGAGATTGCCAAAACGGTTTCACTGGACGGGTTGAGTGAAGAGATCGATCTGATTCTGAAAGGCGGGCAGAAAGGCCGTGTTCTGGTAGACCTGGAGGCGTAACGGCTTCGGGATGGCGGAATGGAAATAAGAGCCGGAGAAATGCCGGTTTCTGACATACCACACGCCCGGAGGTGATCCGGGCGTGGTCAGATGGACAGGCCTGCCGGGAGTGACGGATCGAACATCTCTGTCATCCGTTCCACGTACAGGGTCTCTATGGAAGGAAGGTGAATGACGACATAGCGGCTTCCGGTGTCCGGAGCCGGATTGTCGAGCTGGAATTTTCTGGAGGCAATTTCGTCATCCTGATTGTAAAACTCAAACGCGCGGGATACTTTCTCGGCGTCTTTTTCGCTGACATTCCGGAATTCCAGGAGGGTACCGGATTTCAGTGCGATGACCATCCGGACAACGGGTGCTGACCTGGTCACAGGTGTTGAATTATCCATAGGTATTTATTGTCCAAAAGTGAGTATACGCTGGCGTGAGAAGGTGAGTGGATATTGTATATATTCCGGAAAAACATGATCGGGACAGCAGGAAAGTGGTGTTAGCAACAGATCTGCCATCTGGTGAACGGGGGACGAGTCGGACCCGCGATTGAAACTGTTCTGCTTGATGTTCAACTGTTTGAAATCAGCAGGTCATGCGCCAATGCTTTTATGCACACAGGAGATACGTACAAAAAAAATGCGGGACAGTCAAGATGTAAACGAAGAATCTGGAATGAGAAGGCAGTGATGGCATGGCAGGTATTTCTTTCCTCTTCTCTGCGCACACTGACTTTCTGTATCATACCGATGAACCCGTTAAGTCGTAGCTGATACACTCCGTAGTCCTTCACTTTCTGGCAGGATTTTTCTCTGAATCGGCATGGAAAAAATCAGCCGCTATAAATTTCCTGTCCTGAAATGTGGCAGTAAACCATTCTGCTATGGATTGGCGGCATGAGCCTTTTTGATGCGGTTTGCCACTCGTTTACTACAATGGCCACCGGAGGATATTCCACAAAACAGGCCAGCATTGCCCATTTTACAAACC
>JBEPXL010000476.1:3169-3620 GCA_041641935.1 Desulfobacteraceae bacterium
AAATGTGGCAGTAAACCATTCTGCTATGGATTCCGGTGTGGCGGTTTCCTCCACAGCAGCTGTATGGATGTGCGTATCTATTGTGCAACAGCCTTTTTCCCGCCAGAGGATGTCTGCGTATCTGGTTTTCATGATCTGCTTTCCTGTATAGTTTAAAGTGGTTGATTATTTACCTGCGGAGAATCATGTCGGGGTTATCTTTTGCCATGCAGCGTCAGCCAGTGGCGGCCCTTGTCGGTGAGACGGTATTGCCTCACGGCATATTTCTCCCCGGATTGCTGAGAGCAGTTCGCCGACTTGAGGGGTAACTTGGGGGGTGGAGATGGTCAGGGCTTCTAAGATCATCCGCAGCATGAAGGCTATGAAGGGGGCGGACGCGGTTGATGCGCTGCAACCGCAGCGCCCTGGACGATCGGTGAATACGAATAACTGTCCCACGGCCTGCTGAGCG
>JBEPXL010000477.1:0-3617 GCA_041641935.1 Desulfobacteraceae bacterium
GATCGGCGTCATGGTGGAGGTCAACTGCGAAACCGACTTTGTGGCGAAGACCGATGATTTCAGAGAATTCGCCCGCAATATCGCCATGCATATCGCCGCCACCAACCCGGCCGGGATTGCACCGGAAGACGTGCCCGCCTCCGTCATTGAAAAGGAACGGGAAATCTACCGGGCCCAGGCCCTGGAAATGGGAAAACCCCCCCAGGTGGCCGACAAAATCGTGGAAGGCAAGCTGAACAAGTTCATCACGGATTCCTGCCTGATGAACCAGCCCTACGTCAAGAATCCGGAAATGACCATCGCCGATTACATGAATGAAATCATCGCAAAGACCGGTGAAAAGATGGCCATTAAACGGTTTGCGCGTTTTCAGCTTGGAGAATAGCTGCTTTGGGAGATCCGAAATTTAAAAGGATACTGCTGAAACTGAGCGGAGAAGCCCTGATGGGAGATCAGGGCTTCGGTATTGCGCCCCGGATGATCAAGTACGTGGCTCACGAGATCCGCTCGGTCAACGAGCTCGGCGTCCAGATCGCAGTCGTTGTGGGCGGCGGAAATATCTTCCGGGGCATTGCCGCCAGTTCCTTTGATATGGAACGGGCCTCTGCGGACCATATGGGCATGCTGGCGACGGTGATCAACAGCCTCGCCCTTCAGGACGCCCTGGAAAAAGTCGGCGTCCAGACCCGGGTGCAGACCGCCATTTCCATGCACGAAGTGGCCGAACCCTATATCCTCCGGCGGGCGGTCCGCCATCTGGAAAAGGGTCGGGTCGTGATTTTCGCGGCAGGAACCGGCAATCCCTATTTCACCACCGATACGGCGGCGGTCCTGCGTGCCCAGGAGATCCACGCCGAAATCCTTTTAAAGGCGACCAAGGTGGACGGCCTCTACAATGCCGATCCGGAGGTCGATTCGGATGCCGAATTTATCAAAACCATCAAGTATATGGAAGTGCTGGAGAGACAGCTTCGGGTGATGGACATGACCGCCATTTCCCTTGCCATGGACAACAACCTGCCCCTGGTCGTTTTCAGTCTGGGCCGGCAGGGCGGCATGAAACAGGTTGTCCAGGGGGAACCCATCGGTTCCTGGATCAGCAACTGATCTCTCTCTCCGGCCTCTGTTTTCCTTCAGAGATCGAGGTAAAAAGGCTATGATCGAAGAGACCTACCAGGAAACCCGCGACCGGATGCAAAAAACCATCGCGGCACTCAAAAAAGAGCTACAACGGGTTCGCACGGGCCGGGCCTCCCAGTCGCTTCTGGACGGCATCAAGGCCGACTATTACGGAACGCCGACCCCTCTCAACCAGATGGCCTCCATTTCCATCCCCGAAAGCCGCCTCATTACCATTCAGCCGTGGGATGTTTCGGCCATCAAGGAGATTGAAAAGGCGATTCTCAAATCCGACCTGGGCCTCACCCCGGCCAATGACGGAAAACTGATCCGGATTTCCATTCCGCCGCTCACGGAGGACCGCCGGAAAGAACTGGTCCGGGTGGTCAACAAAACCTGTGAGGAATACAAGGTGGCGGTCCGCAACATCCGGCGGGACGCCAACGAACTGATCAAGGGGTTCAAAAAAGACGGTGACATCTCCGAGGATGACGCCTTCAAATCCCAGGACCAGATTCAGAACATTACGGATGAATTTGTAAAAGAGATCGACGAGATCGGTACAGCCAAAGAGAAGGAAATCCTTGAATTCTGAAGTCCCGACTGTCGATTCGGGGGAACTCGATCCCCGGAGACTGCCGGCCCATGTCGCCATGATCATGGACGGCAACGGCCGGTGGGCGAAGAAGCGGCTGCTCAACCGTGTCAAGGGGCACGAACGCGGTGCGGATGTGGTCCGCATGGTGGTCCGGACCAGCCGGGAAATCGGGATTCAGGCGCTGACGCTGTACGCCTTTTCCACCGAAAACTGGCAGCGCCCCCGTACCGAGGTCGCTGCCCTGATGGCGCTCCTGAAACATTTTCTCCGTTCGGAACAGCAGGAGATGCTGGAAAACGGCATCCGTTTCAACGCCATCGGACAGATTCACCGCCTTCCCCCGGATGTCCGGGAGGCGATCAAAACCACCAGGGAGCGGACCCGTTCCAATGCGGGCATGGTACTCAACCTGGCCCTCAGCTACGGAGGACGGGCCGAACTGGTGGCGATGGTCCGGGCGATTGCAGAAAGCGTCCGGGACGGTTCCATTTCAGCGGATGGCATCGATGAAGAAATGGTCTCCGCGCACCTGCAGACCCGAGACATGCCCGACCCGGACCTTCTGATCCGCACCAGCGGGGAGCAGCGCATCAGCAATTTTCTTCTGTGGCAGATCGCCTATGCCGAAATCTTCTTTACGGATACCCTTTGGCCGGATTTTACCAGGGAGGAATACATCAACATTCTGAAGACATACCAGCGCCGCGAACGCCGGTTCGGAAAAGTGGACCCTGTCGCTGACTGACCTGCTGTCTCCTCCCTTTCCCGTCAACCTGTCGGCGGCCTGAGGGCGCTACCGGTCCCGACCTTCTGCTGTTCCGCGCCGCCGGGACATCATACATTTCAGGTATTCTATGCATCTCAAACGCTGGATTACAGGCCTGACCGCTCTTCCGCTGCTGATCTTTCTCATCTACAGCGGCGGTACAATGTTTGCTGTCTTTATCGCGATCGTCTCTCTCCTGACCCAGTGGGAATATTTCCGGATTCTGTTCCGCCCGCCCGAATCCGACTGGTATGGTCCGCTGCCGGTCATCGGCTTTGTGACCGGAACGGCCATCATCTGGGCCGCGTACATCTTCACCCTTGACATCGTCTGTATACTTCTTGCGTTCAATGTCATCGCCTGCGCCCTCTACTCCATTGTCCGTTTCAAAAATGATCCGGCGATCCTGGAAAAGGTCAACCGGCAGATCCAGGGCGTCATCTATGTGCCGTTCTTTCTCTCCTTTGTCATTTTCCTCCGGAACGGCACCGATGGCATGCTCTGGATTTTCTTTCTGATCGGCACTATCTTTGCCGGAGACATCGGCGCCTTTTATGCCGGTACCCATTTCGGAAAACACAAACTCTGTCCGTCGGTCAGTCCCGGAAAAACTATCGAAGGATCCATCGGCGGTCTGACGGCCAATGTGCTGATCGGCAGTCTGATCAAGCTGGCGTTCCTCCCCCGGCTCGACTGGGGGCCGAGTATTCTTTTTTTTCTCAGCATCGGCATTGTCGGCCAGATCGGTGACCTGTTCGAGTCCCAGTTCAAACGGGCCGCCGGTGTCAAGGACTCGGGAGTGATCCTGCCGGGGCACGGCGGTTTTCTCGACCGGATCGATGCCCTTCTTTTTGCGCTGCCGGTTGCATATTTCTTCAAGAAATTTATATTATGGGTATAACTCGAATCCTGAAATCCCGGTGATGTCATGAAACGCCTTTCCCTCCTGGGGGCAACCGGTTCCATCGGCCGCAATGTCCTGCAGATTGTCGCCATGTTTCCGGACCGGTTTGCCGTCGATGCCCTGACCGCCAAAGGTAATATCCGCCTTCTGGCACAGCAGATACATCAGTTCCGGCCGAACATCGCAGCGGTTTTTGATGAAGAACGTGCCGAAGCGCTGAAAAAACTTCT
>JBEPXL010000478.1:0-3616 GCA_041641935.1 Desulfobacteraceae bacterium
TCCGCTTCGGCCTGGCAGGCCTCATCCTGACGGATTTCCTTTTCCCGGCGGCGGTCCTGGTATGACTGGTACGCCGCCTCGAAACGGTCCCGCAGCGGGGCTGTCTCCGGTGCATCATAGTGATGCGCATCCCAGTCCGCCTTCAGTTCTGTCCACCGGGACTCATCTGCTTCCCCTGTTTCCTTCCCGGACAGGGCTTCCGCCTCGGCGGCGAGGGCGTCCAGCATCTGCAGGGATTTCTGGCGGGCTGCCGCGGCTTCTGCCCGGGCATTCCGGCGGCGTTCATATTCATTACAGGCGGTTTCAAACCGGGTCCGGAGACCGGCATGGACCGAACCGGGCAGAGCGGTTCCATCGCTCTGTTCCCACTGGCTCTGGAGATATGCAAGCCGGGAAGCGCCGTCTTCGGGAAGATCGGAAGCGACCGTTTCCGCTGCCGCGCAGAGTTCCGACAGTTCCTCCCGGACACGGTTTTCCCGTGCCAGCTGCTGCAGGCGGCCCTCCACCTGTTCCCGTGCCGCAGCGAACCGCTCATACAGTGGATGGGCATGTTCCGGATCCAGGGCGGACCATTCCGCCTGCAGGTCCGACAGGCGGGCATAGGCATTGATCCAGTTCCCGTCGGCCAGAAGTTTCTCAAGGGTCTGGCAGAGCTGGTCCAGTTTCGTTCCCTGAACGTCCTCGACCGCTGCGGCTTCCGGGGTCTTCCGGAGCGTGGCGATTTTCCGGGCGGCCTCCCGTTTTACCTTTTTGTTGGTGGCGCGGGCGGCGATCCGTTCCAGATGATCCGGCTCCGTTAACTTTTCCACGATGGCGAGGCCGGTCCTGAGGCCGCAGTTGCTTTCGGTGAGGGTACAGAGCAGGTCCGGGTTCCGGAGCCGGTCTGCGACGGCCATCCGGACCGCCGGATCATCCAGCGTGCGGGCGATGTCGGCCAGCGTCTGTTCATCTTCGATCTTTTCAAGATATGCCAGCCGGGTTCCGGTGTCACCGGATTGCAGAATTTTTTCGCGGTACAGGACATTCAGCCGGTTCTGCGCTGCTTCGATCACCGCTGAATCGCCTTTACTGGCGGCAAATTCGTGCAGAAAGTGAACGTCTGCGATTTTGCGGATGGCTTCCACCCGGACCCCGCTGTCGAGGTCGGTGATGGCGATTTTCTCCAGGCGCTCGGCCGCATTCGGGTCCATCTGCTGCACCGCTTCTCTGCGGACGCCGGGATCACTGTGTTTCCATTTCGGTCTGATAAAATCTGTGAGGGACATGGCTATCCTTCTTCGACTGCCGTTACATCATCCGTATTTTCGGGAATAGGCAGGGCGCGCCACGCACGTCGGCGCAGGCAGCGGCGGACATCCTGTTCTGAGAATTTACGGATTTGAGGGTTGCGGGTCCATTCAAAAAAGATGTTTCTACTACCACAAACCGGCCGGGGATTCAAATGGTTTGGCCGGATTTTTCAGGGATAACATTCGACACCGGGTTCATAACCGGCCCGGTGGAGTTCCGCCTTGACGGTTGCGATATGGTCGGCACTCCGGGTTTCCAGTTCCAGTTCCACATAGGTGAGATGAACCGGCAGGTCTTTTACGTCCCGGTCGTGGACAATGTGCAGCACGTTGGCCTTGAGCCGGGCGACCAGCCGCAGAAGACGGGAGAGGGAACCGGGGATGTCTTCCAGGTGGAGTTTCAGCCGCATGATGCGCCCGTTTTTCAGAAGCCCTTTCCGGATAATCCGGCCCAGAAGGGGACTGTCCACATTGCCGCCGCTGATCAGAAGCACCGTCTTCGAGCCCGGCGGAACCGGAACCGCTCCGTTCAGCAGCGCCGCCAGGGCCACCGCCCCGGCGCCTTCGGCAAGAATCTTTTTCCGTTCCAGCAGCATCAGAATCGCCGCCGCGATATGCTCTTCCGCCACCAGCGCGATATCATCCACATACTTCCGGATCACCCCGAACGTCTGTGCGCCCGGCTGTTTCACGGCGATGCCGTCGGCGATGGAGGGCCGGGCCGGCACCCGGACCGCTTTTCCCCGCCGGAACGATTCCGATGCCGACGGGCAGGCGGCCGCTTCGATTCCGATGACACGGACCTCCGGGCGCAACGACTTGACGGCGGTCGCCACACCGGCGATGAGTCCGCCGCCGCCGACGGGGACCAGTATCTGGTCCGCGTCTTCGAGCTGCGCCATGATCTCCAGACCGACGGTTCCCTGCCCGGCCATGATGTCCGGATCATCAAAGGGATGCAGAAACATCCGTCCTTCAGCGGCAAGGGACTGTGCCTTTTCCAGGCTCTCTCCCAGGGTCTGGCCGGAGAGGACAACTTCACCGCCGTACCCCCGGGTCGCCTCCTGCTTGCTGATGGAAGCCCACTCGGGCATGACAATGGTGGCGGGAATTCCGGCCTGCCGGGCCGCAAGGGCCACCCCCTGGGCATGGTTTCCGGCCGAGGCGGCCACCACGCCGCCCGGCGGAACGGCATCCCGGCGGGTCGTCAGCGCATGGCTCGCGCCCCGGATCTTGAAAGAGCCGGTTCGCTGGAGATTCTCCAGTTTCAGATAGACATCACCGCCGAACATCCGGCTGAGGGTCGGTGAATGGACCAGCGGTGTGCGGACAATATTTTCGCGGATCGCTTTCTCCGCCTGCCGGATATCTGCCAGCGTGATCATCTTTTTCTCCTGAAGCGTACGGGATGGATGGGACTGTTTCCTCTGGGCAAAAATGATAGTAAAAGACGGCTCCTTTGACAAGCCATAATCGGCGGGACAGCCGGACCGGGTATTTTTTTCTTGATCATTTGCCGGTTTTCGGTTCTTGTAGAGGCTGCTTTTGAAATGATTTCATTCCGGCAGCAGTCGTATCCCGCCGGAAATACTGTTCCCCATCCCAGACACGGAATCTGATGGAAAATATTTTCCCTTTTCACTGGACATTCGGAACCCTGTGGATCGGCGTCGCCATTTTCAGCGCCGGGCATGCCCTTCTGTTCAAGCGGGATCCCCGGTCCGCCCTGGGATGGATCGCCATCTGCCTGATGTTTCCCCTGGCCGGACCGGCGCTCTACTTCTTTTTCGGCATCAACCGGATTCACAGCCGGGCCCAGAAACTCCAGCTGGAATCCCCGTTCCGGATCGACCGGGGCATCGAGGACGAAAACCAGATCCTCGCCTTCCAGATTCCACCGCCCCTGGACGAAATCGCCCGGATGTCTGACGCCGTTGTCCGGCGTTCGCTGGTGGGCGGCAACCGGGTGGAACCCTTCTTCAACGGGGAAGGGGCGTATCCGCCCATGCTGGAGGCCATCGACGGCGCAGAACAGTACCTCTATCTCTCCACCTATATTTTCGAGACCAACCGGACCGGACGGCAGTTCATCGATGCACTGGTCCGTGCAAAGGAAAGGGGCGTGGACGTGCGGGTGATCGTGGACGGGGTGGGTGAAATCTACTCCCTTCCCAGGGTCGGTTCGATTCTGGCGGAAAAAGATATCCGGTTTGTCCGGTTTCTTCCCCCCCGGCTGTTTCCGCCGGCGCTCCGGATCAACCTCCGCAACCATCGGAAACTCCTGGTGGCCGACGGCAGGATCGGTTTTATCGGCGGCATGAATCTGG
>JBEPXL010000479.1:0-3603 GCA_041641935.1 Desulfobacteraceae bacterium
GGCGCGGGCAAATTCACCGATTTCATCCTGTGCCGTCAGACCGATGGTATGGTCCAGATTTCCCTCGGCGACGATTTCGGTTCCCCGGCGAAGGGTTGCGTAGGATTCGGCGATACTTTTCATCATGCGCAGCAGGATAATGGTCAGCGGGAGGGTCGTGAACGCGAGCAGAACAATCACAAAGAGGTAAATTCCATGCTGGGTCACACTGATCTCTTCATCGATCAGGTTTTTCAGATGCAGTGCGCTGGACACCCCTTCCCGGCTCCGGATCAGAATCTGGCTGGTCAGCCGCTCTTCTGCTTCCGCGTAGACCGCAGCGTCCTGTACGCCATAGTCACGTTCATAGGCGGCGATCAGCTTCTGGAAGGTCTCCTCCATCCCTTCCAGATTCACCAGTATCTGCTGCAGTGCATTCTGCTGGTCGGATTTGTCGAAGCTGAGGGTGGTGATGAAGCGGGACAGGGAATCGGATTCGGCCAGAAACTGCTGCCGGGGGCGCTCTTCGTGATAGCGCACATAGGTCCAGGCCAGATCGTTGAGATCATACATGCGAAGAATAATTTCCTGGGGTGTACGGCCGTTTTTCTGGGTCTCCGCCAGCATCCGGTGAGAAAGAAACAGAATCCCTCCGATGATCAGTGCCACATAGACAGGAATCCATGCCGCCAGCTTCAGTTTGGTAATGATATACATACCGTTCTTCCTACTTTCCGGGAATCGTCACTGCTTCCGGCTTGACGCTTTTGAGCGCGCCGCTGAAGATCATGTCCAGATAATTGGGCATTCCCTTCCTGCCTTCTGCTTTTCCGTTCATCCACCGGGCCTGGTCTTCCAGATTCAGTATCAGGCTCTGGTCCAGTTCGGTGGTAAAGGTAAAATGTTCCCATTTCTCTTCACGGTCACACCGGGTTTCTTCCAGATACCCGGAGATCATGTTCCGGCTCCGGACAGGCTGATCTGCAATGAACCGGTTTGCCCGGATGATGGCCCGCAGAAATTTCGTGACCTGTTCCGGTCCGTTTATGGCGGTTTCCCAACGCGACACCAGGTTCCATGTCATGGTGTAAAGGCCCGGGTCGTGCAGGATGACGGCATTGTCGCCGAGTTTTTCCTCCAGAACCGTCGCATACGGCTCCCATATGCTGACGGCATCCACGGTTCCGTTCAGGAGAGATTCCGTCAGGTTGCCGGGGAATGCATTGACGATGGTCACTTGCTTCGGGTCAATGTAGGATGTCGTCAGCAGAAGATGCAGAAAAAATTCCCCGGTTGTCCCCCTGACGACGCCGACTGTTTTGCCTCCGAGATCTTTCGGCCCGGTGATGCCTCTCTCTTTTCGTGCAATAATCCGGATCGCGCGATTGGTTTTCGCAATCGTCGCAATGATCGCAAAGGAGTGGCCGTTGAGCGCGGCGCGGGCGAGGGGAGTTTCACCGGTTGTGGAGATATCGGCCTTCCCCGCAAGTACAGCTTCGAGCCCCAGATGGCCCGATGAATAGGAAAGGAAGCTGACCTCCAGCCCCTCTTCTTTGAAAAACCCTTTTTCACGGGCGATATAGACTGCCGCCGAGCCCGGCCAAGGGGTTACGGCAACGGTGAGTTCTGCCTCCTGCGGGGCCGGTTTTTCTTCGGCCATGCTGTCCGCCGCGGCCAGCCCGGTGAAGACAAGGACAAAGAAGAGCAGCAGCATTCCGATGACACAGCATCTGTGACAAATGTTTCCCATTCTATTCCGTTCCGGTCTGTTCCGGCGGCGGTTCCATGGTACTGCTCAGGAGGCCGGAGAGGATGAACCGCCGGATGGTGCGGACATGATAGGTCATTTCATCGATTTTTTTCTCGTATCCGGAGGCTGTCTTGTCGTGGCCTTCCTCCCGTGCACTTTCGGCCATCCGGCTCATCACGTCAATCCGTTCCTGCACATACCGGATGGTTGACCAGAGAGAATTTTCGATCACCTCGGCCTGCCCTGCCAGAAAGCTCTGTTCGGAAAATGCATGGCCGGTATGGCAGCGGAATCGCGTCCCCGGTTCATTTTTCATGCGCCAGAGCGCCCCGCCGCATTCGGGGCAGCTATAGGGCGTCAGATCACCAACTTCATGCATGCGTTCAATATTCGGAATTTCGTGTTCAGACACTTCTACGTCTTCCATGATCTCCTCCGGAATCTCGGGCGCCATCCCCGCCGGCTGGCCGATGAGTTCGTTGATTTTTGATGCAATACCCTGCAGTGGCAAAATATAATCAATATCCGGTATCCGCCGGATGGCCGTTTCAGGCAGCTCGGAGGCCACGGCTTCATCCGGGTCCTGCACCAGAACGGTTCCGCTGCAGCGTTTGACCGCCATGAGTCCGCTGACGCCATCATGCAGATAGCCCGTCAGCAGCACCGCGATGACCCGGGTGCTGTAATAGGCAGCCGCCGACCGGAACAGGGCATCGATGGAAGGTCTTGCGCGGTTTTCCCTGGGGCCGAAGGTGACGGCGACATGATCTTTTTTGATCAGCAGATGGTGGTTGGGCCGGGACACGTAGATGGTTCCGGGGGTTATGATTTCTCCCCCCTCCGGCAGAATGGCCGGCAGGGGGCCGTGGGCTTCCAGTATTTTATGCAGGATGGTAGTGGCAGTCGGTGCAATGTGCTGGACAATAAAAACCGCAGCAGCAAGGTCTTCAGGAAACCAGGAAGTGAGCTGGCGGAGGGCCTGCAAACCGCCGTATGAGGCACCCATGACCAGAATATCCCGATTTGCCATTTATTTTCCTTATTTTCCGCAAATTAATGATGTCTGTGGATTCCCTCTGGCAGGTACAGTCACCTGTACCTGCCACAGAAAAGTACGCCTGCTAAAGAAAGGTCTGCACCGTTATTGTCCATCGTAAAGAGTAAGCATTTAAACAAGAAAAGAGCAATACGGTAAAACCTGTAAATGCAAAAGCGGGAACGGCAGGGAAATCCTCAGAAACGGGAGTTGCCGGTATCGCGGACAGCCCTGATCAGTATTGCCAGATCCCGCAGTCTGTAAGGTTTCTGGAGATAGCCGTCGATTTCCTCCGCGCCATACTGCAGTTCCAGATCTTCCGGGTTATATCCGCTGGACAGGATCACTGGAACAGTGCTTTCCATCTGATGAAAGATGTCTCTTAGCTTCAAGCCGCTCATGCCGGGCATGGTCAGGTCACTCAGAACCAGCACGATGTCTGCCTTTCTCTTTCCGAAAATCCGGATGGCCTCCTCGCCGGATGATGCACAAATCACTTTATATCCCAATTTGCCAAACATTTGCTGCACCAGGTTCCGGATCTCTTTTTCATCTTCCACCAGCAGCACAAGCCCCCCTTCGGACGAGATTTCAACCGCCGTCTGCGGGTGCTTTTTTTCCGCAGGTACTTCCACCTGTTCCAGCGCGGGAAACAGAACCCGCACTGTTGTTCCGCTGCCCGGAAGGGAGTCTATGCGGATATACCCGCCGTGTCCGCGTACAATACCGAACACTGCGGCCATTCCCAGCCCTCTCCCCAGAAATTTTGTCGTGAAGAAGGGTTCAAACAAGCGGTTCCTGATGGGTTCACTCATGCCGCACCCGCTGTCGGAAACAT
>JBEPXL010000480.1:0-3593 GCA_041641935.1 Desulfobacteraceae bacterium
ATGGTCTCAAGGCCTTTTCCGCCAGTGTGGTTGGCGGGCTCACCAGTCTGCCCGGCGCGGTGGTAGCGGGCCTCCTGATCGGCATTGTGGAAACCTTTTCCGTGGAATTCGGCGCGGCCTCTTTTCGACATATGTTTTCTTTCCTGTTCATGATCCTGATTCTGATCTTCCGGCCCGGCGGGCTTTTCCCCGGCAAAGAACTGATGCACACGAGGGGCGACTGATGCACCGGGTTCAGCGGGAGTTTCTGGCCCATATCCCTGCCCTTGCCATACTTCTAGTGCTGACGGCGCTGCCTCTGGTGGTGACCAATACCTACCATCTTCAGGTGCTGATTTTTGTCGGAATCTATTCATTACTCGCCTTGAGTCTGAACCTGCTCAACGGCTACATCGGGCTGCTCTCGATCGGTCATGCCGCTTTTTACGGCATCGGGGCCTACGCCTCGGCCAAATTCACCATGGAAATGAAGATTCCGTTTTTGGCGGCTATGCTCGGTTCGGGGCTGACGGCCGGGGCGTTCGGATATCTTATCGCGAAGCCGACCCTGCGCCTGTCCGGCATCTACATGACCCTGGCCACCCTGGGATTCAATCTCATCATCTGGCTGATCCTTCTCAACTGGATGGATTTCACCAACGGGCCTCTGGGGATCATGTCCATTCCGCCGCCCCGGATTTTCGGGTACATGATCGATACCCGTGCCGGATATTACTACCTCATTCTGTTCCTGGTGGTCGCCACCCTTTTGAGTATGCACTGCCTTCTGGATTCCCGGTTCGGCCGTGCCCTGACCGCCATTCGGGAGGATGAAACCGCCGCCGAAACCGCCGGGGTGAACACCACCCGGTATAAAATCCAGGCCTTCGTGCTGGCGGCGTTCTATGCCGGCATCGCGGGCTCATTTTACGCCCACTTCATCAGTTATATCAGCCCGGACAGCTTCTATATTTTCGAATCCTTTATCCTGCTGGCCATGCTGGCCCTGGGCGGACAGGGAAACCTGCTCGGCCCGGTGGCGGGAGCGGCCATCCTGGTACTCATCCCCGAAGTATTCCGGTTTCTTCAGGAATACCGCATGTTCATCTACGGCGGCGTGCTCATCCTCATGATGCTGGTGCGGCGCGAAGGGTTGTTTGGAAGGGACCGCTACAGCCTTCGATGGCGGCGTTTCGACGAAAAGGAGACGGTGGTCTATGAGCGGGGAGACAAGTTTCTGCCGTCCGACCATTGACTGAGAAAGCATTGGCACCTATGGCCCCGCTATTGGAAATAACCGGCGTGACCCGCACCTTCGGCGGGCTTTTTGCGCTCTCCGAGGTCTCTTTCGATATTCATCCGGGAGAGATCGTCAGCCTCATCGGACCCAACGGAGCAGGCAAGACCACCCTGTTCAACTGCATCACCGGGACTCTGCCGCCCTCGTCGGGCAGCATTCGTTTTAAGGGAACAGACATTGTCGGGAAAAAACCCCATGAGATCACCCGTAAAGGGATCGGCCGAACCTTCCAGCATGTCCGTCTTTTCAACCGGATGACGATCCTGAAAAACGTGATGGTGGGCGCGGACTACAACGGCTCCGCCGGCATTCTCAGCGCCATGTTCCGCCTGCCCCGGGTACGGCGGGAAGAGGCCGCAAACCGGGCCCACTGCCTGGAAATTCTGGGCTTGTTCGGCGAGCGGCTGCTGCCCCGGCTGGATCAACATGCCGACATGCTCTCCTACGCCAACCGGCGGCGCCTGGAGATTGCCCGGGCCTTGGCCGCATCCCCGTCCCTGCTCCTGCTGGACGAACCCACCGCCGGCATGAACCCGGCGGAGACCCAAGGCATCGTCGAGCTCATTCACCAGCTTCGGGACCAGGGGCAGACCATCCTCATCATCGAGCACAAGATGAAGGTGGTGATGACCGTCTCGGACCGAATCGTGGTGCTCGATCACGGCGAAAAGATCGCCGAGGGGCCTCCCAGGGAAATCGCCCGGGACGAAACGGTAATCGAGGCCTACATGGGGGGACGCAAATACCGTGCTTGAACTGACCGACATCCACACCTACTACGGCCCGGTGCATGCACTCAAAGGGATCTCTCTGAGGGTGGAAGAAGGGGAAATCGTCTCGCTCCTTGGCGGCAATGCCTGCGGCAAATCCACTACCATGAAGACCATCCTCGGATTGGTGAAGCCGCGTGAAGGGACGGTGGTGTTCAAGGACAGGCGTATCGACCGCCGCCCGCCTTCCGAGATCGTGCGGGCCGGGATTTCACCGGTGCTGGAAGCCCGCCGGCTTTTTCCGTATCTGACGATACAGGAAAATCTGCTGATGGGCGCCTACACCCGGACCGACAAAACCCAAATCCGCAAAGACCTGGAGCGAATGACCGAGCGCTTTCCCATCATTCAGGAACGCCGGGGCCAACTGGCCGGCACCCTGAGCGGCGGGGAACAGCAGATGGTCGCCATGGCCCGGGCCCTGATGGCCCGTCCCCGGCTGATGATCATGGACGAGCCCTCCATGGGGCTTTCCCCCAAGTTTGTAGATCGGGTCTTTGGGATCATCCAGGAAATCAACCAGCGGGAGGGCGTGGCCATTCTTCTGGTGGAACAAAACGCCAATATGGCGTTGTCCATCGCGCGCCGGGGCTATGTGCTCCAGACCGGCGAAATCGTTCTGGCCGACACCGCTCAAAATCTGCTGGACAATCCGCTGATGCAGAAGGCCTATTTAGGAATCGCATAAATTTAAAAAGGAGATATACCGATGAATAAGATCGAACGCGTCGACCGGGTACTGGACGGAAAGACGGTGGATTATCCACCCCTGTCGCTGTGGTATCACTTCGGCGTGCAGCACGGAAGCGGTGAACAGCACGCCCGGCTCTCCCTGGAGTTTTTCCGCCATTACGACCTCGACTTTCTCAAAGTGATGAATGATTATTTTTATCCGCGGCCCGAAGGCCTTGAAGGAGTGCGAAGCCGGGCGGACCTGCAAAAGATCACACCGTTCGATGTGGACGATTCCCCCTGGTCCGAACAGTTTTCAGCCCTGGCGGTCATCGCCCGGGAACTGTCCGGAGAGGCCTATTTTATCGACACCCTGTTCGACCCCTGGCAGAGCCTGCGGCGGAATATGGCCGGGGAGAACATTGAAATGCTGATGGAGACCGAACCCCAGGCCACCCATGACGCACTGGAGGTGATCACCGACAACCTGATCGCCTACTGCAAGCGGTCCCTGTCCATCGGCACCGCCGGAATTTTCATGTCGATCTTCGCCGGGCGAGAGCTGATCTCTCAGGAACACTTTCTGGAATTCGTCAAACCGCACGCCCTGCGGGTTTTCGAAGCCATTCAGAATTCGGGCCGGATGAATACCCTCCACATTCACGGAAACGAGGCCCTCTACATGGACGACTGCTATGATTTCCCGGCCCGGATCTTCAACTGGTGGGATCGGGGACCGGACGGACCGCCGCTGTCGGCTGTGAAGCAGAAAATCGACGGCTGTGTTATGGGCGGCATCGACCAGAAGATCGTCTCAAGAAACACACTGGCCCATTTGAGAGAACACGTGCGGGAGGGGCTGGCCCTGGGCG
>JBEPXL010000481.1:0-3586 GCA_041641935.1 Desulfobacteraceae bacterium
CATTTCCTTACTTTTCATCTCCGCTTTCTGCTGCTGCTCAGCCGTCATGCCCTTGCGCAGTTCATGGAAGTTTCTGTTTTTCATATAAAACCTTCTTCTTTGAGTTGCTTTATGTGCTGATCGTAGAGATCGTCTGCTATCGATATCATTTTCTTGTAAAACTGCTTGTCACCCGCTTTATTGCCACCGATAAGTAAAATTGCGGATCGTCGGGGATCAAAAGCAAAAAAAGTTCTTAGCGGCTCTCCCGAACTCTGCGTTCTCAACTCTTTCATGTTGGCATACTTTGAGCCTTTTACAGAATCCACATGCGGTCTACCAAGAGATGGTCCGATCACTTCCAGTAAACGAACGGATGCATCCAGATCCACCTGTTCATCAGGTGTAAGGGTAACCCACCATTTCTCAAATTCATCCGTAAATTCCACGCTCCACATTGCATCAATATAGCCCGAGATGAATATTTCTGCAAGGCTTCAAATAAAGTGAAACATTCAAAGAGTAGTAAACCATATCGGTCCCCTCCTCTTTCCTTGCCAAAACCACCGATCTGAAATACAATCCATTTCCGGTATCGATGCCCCACGGAATGCAGCCATTCCGCAGCACCCGAAACACCAGCAGCCACAAAAATGAAAAAAAAACAAACCGGAAAATCCCCCTCCCCCGTCACCCGCGCGGAGGCCCTGAACTGCCGACCGGTCCGGAACCCGGAAATCCGGGATGAAGTGATGGAGAGCGGTGATGTACTGATTGTCTACCCTGTGCGGACGAAGCCGTGGTTTGTCCGGCTGGCCCGGCGGATGGGATGGGATCCGGACAAACCGCTGATGAAAAAGCTCCAGCTGGACGAACTGGGGACAGTCGTCTGGCGTCTGATCGACGGAAAAAAATCCGTCAGGGAAATCGTCAAAGCGTTTGCCGGAGAGTATCAGCTTCATACCCGGGAGGCTGAAATCTCTGTCACCACTTTCATCCGGGAACTGGGTAAACGGGGAATTATCGGCCTGAAGTAGCCATGCCGGAACTGAACCCGCTCAACAGAAACTGACAGAACATGCGCATCCGCTGGAAACTGCTGATCCTCCTGCTTGCCATATCGGTCGTGCCGATGCTGGTCATGCGGTACAACGGCCACACACTCATCCGGGAACTGGGCACGGAACTGGGCGTGCAGATGCGGGTGACCCTGATGGAGCAGTCCACCGCCACTCTCAAACGTCTGGTGTCGGACCATGCGCGGGTGCTGTCAAGAGAACGGGAACTGATCCTGCTGGCGCTTCAGGTCCAGAAATCGGAACTGGAAAAACGGTTTGCCGGCAGCCGCACCGGTGATCCTGCTGCGGAGTGGTCCGAAGGCATTTCACCGGACCGGCCGCGCACGCCCCTGCCGCAGATGTACTGCCGCCAGAACCGGGATGGTGCATGCCATCCCTTCTCCGTCGATTACGACCGGCAGACCATGATTCATCTCTCCACAGAAGCAGAAGCGGCCGGTCCGGTGGCGGATTCCCCCCTTGCCTCCATGATTCCCGTCTACCGGTCCCTGCGGGAGATTCATCCGGGTCTGTTCCTCTGGCAGATCACCATCCTGGAAGACGGCCTGCTGTCCATTTACCCGGCGGTCGAAGACTTCTCCCGCCACGATGCCCGCAAGTCCCGGTGGTACACGGCGGCGGTCTCCACCGGTACGGCACTCTGGACCCTGCCCTTTCTCGATCCCCGGACCCATAAGCTCACCTTCGTGGCATCGGCGCCGGTCCGGAACCAGGAGGGCGTGGTGATCGGGGTCACCGCCATTGTTGTTCCCATCACCGCCATTCTCCAGGACAATGACAGCATCCGGATGCTCTCGGGCCATGCCGAATCCCTCATTGTCGCGCCGGAACCGCTGCCGGATTCCGGGGACACCGGTATCCGTATTCTGGCCAGTGAAGCCCAGCCGGTCCGGCAGCACCGGGGCTGGCGGTTTGTATCGGAAATTCAGTGGTTCGAAATCGGAGACGGCGCACAGACCGAAAACATCATCGCCGATCTCCAGGCCGGTCGGACCGGTGTGCGGGAGGCGCGGTACAAAGGACACCAGTGCCTGATGGCCTACAGCACCATCAGCAGCAGGGGAACCGCGCTGGTGCTGATTGTACCGAAGGCGGACCTGCTGGCCCAGGCGGTATCGATGGAAGAGTATGTCCGGGACCGGTTTGCCCAGCGCCTCCGGCTGACGGGACTGATTCTGATCGGCATTATTCTGGCTCTGATCATTCTTGCGCTGTTTCTGTCCCGGTATGTCACCGGCAATATCCAGAAACTGGTGGATGCCTCCAGCCGGCTGGCGGAAGGGGATTTTTCCGTTCGGGTCCGGATCCGGGCAAGAGACGAAGTCGGTCGGCTGGGGCGGGTGTTCAATACCATGATTCCGGCCCTGGAAGACCGTATGCAGATGAAACAGGGGCTGGAACTGGCCCGCAACGTCCAGCAGAGCCTTCTGCCCCGGGAACTCCCTCACATCGGCGGGCTCGATGTGGCCGCGCGGAGTATCTACTGCGACGAGACCGGCGGCGATTTCTATGACTTCATTCCGGTGCGGCGGAACGGTACCGACGGCATCGGGGTCGCCATCGGTGATGTGGCCGGTCACGGCATCTCCACGGCACTGCTCATGGCAAGCTGCCGGGCCTTACTGCGGTGCCGGGTGGAACAGCCGGGGGATATGGCGGAAATGCTCACCGATGTCAATCGGCTCATCTGCAACGACACCGAAGCCACCGGCCATTTCATGACGCTCTTCTACATGGAAATCATCCCCCGGAACCGGACGGTTTCCTGGATTCGGGCGGGACATGATCCGGCACTTCTGTATGATCCGGAGACGGATACCTTTACCGAACTGAAGGGCAGCGGCATGGCGCTGGGAATTGAACCGGAGGCGGACTATCCCGGCGAACAGCTGAAACAGATCCGGCCCGGGCAGGTGCTGGTGAACGGAACCGACGGTGTCTGGGAAGCCCGGAATCCCCATGATGAAATGTTCGGCAGGGACCGGCTCAGGGAACTGGTCCGGGGGCATGCACATGAACCGGCAGAGAAGATTCTCGACCACGTCTTTGAGGAAATGGCTAAATTCAGAGCCTTTGCCCCCCGGGGGGATGACATGACCCTGGTGATTGTGAAGGTAGCGGAAAACGGCAAAACACCCGAATCATAAGGAGAATCCGGTATGAGAAGTGATAAGGAACGGCTGATTTTTCCACTGGATGTATCATCGGTGGAGACGGCCAAACGGTATGTCATCCTGCTGGGCGACGAGGTCGGCCTGTTCAAGGTGGGGCTGGAGCTGTTCGTTCATGCGGGGCCGGAACTGGTCCGGTTTGTCAGTGATACCGGTTCCGCAAAACTCTTTCTCGATCTCAAGCTCCATGACATTCCGGCGACGGTGGGCCGGGCCATGGCCCGGATTGCAAATCTCGGCGTCGCCTTTGCCACCGTCCACTGCGGTGAAAACCCCGACATGCTCCGGGCGGCGGTGGACGGCAGCGGCGGCAAGGTCGGGGTACTCGGCGTGACGGTCCTCACCAGCGTATCAAAG
>JBEPXL010000482.1:0-3562 GCA_041641935.1 Desulfobacteraceae bacterium
GGGGACCGCCGTTGACATCTACTGATTTGGCATTATTTTTGTTCCAAATTGAATGCAGGTGAAGACGTGATATTCATCTCAACCTTAAGACTCTAACGGACAGCAGGTACGTAATGACAGCCAAACGGGATTATTATGAAATACTCAGCATTCAGCGGGATGCGGGGCAGGACGAAATCAAGGCGAGTTACCGGAAGCTGGCCATGAAATACCACCCGGACCGGAATCCGGGAAACCAGGAGGCCGAAGAAAAGTTTAAAGAGGCCGCCGAAGCCTATGAAGTGCTTCGGGATCCGCAGAAACGGGCCATGTATGACCAGTTCGGACATCAGGGACTGGAAGGAACAGGGTTTTCCGGTTTCGGCGGGTTCGAGGACATTTTTTCCAGTTTCGGCGATATCTTTGAAGATTTCTTCGGTTTTGGCGGCGGCCGCCGCACGCGCGGCCGGACCCAGCGGGGTTCCGACCTCCGGTTTGACATGCAGATCAGTTTCATGGATGCGGCCTTCGGCACGGAAACCAAAATCGATGTGGGGAAACTGGAAACCTGCGCCACATGCAGCGGGTCGGGCTGTAAACCGGGAACCCAGCCGGAGACCTGCGGGCACTGCGGCGGCGCCGGTCAGATCAGCCGGTCCCAGGGCTTTTTCACCGTCCGGACCGCCTGCCCCCACTGCCGCGGAACCGGTCAGAACATTCCCGACCCCTGCAGCACCTGTGGCGGCGCCGGCAAGGTAAAGACACAGAAGAAAGTATCCATCCGGATCCCCGCCGGGGTGGATACCGGTTCAAGGCTCCGCCTCACCGGCGAGGGCGAACCGGGGCCGAACAACGGCCCTGCGGGGGATCTCTATGTCTTTATCCATGTGATGCCCCATGAATTTTTTCAGCGGGAAGGAACCCATGTCATCTGCAAGATTCCCCTCTCCTTCATTCAGGCCTCCCTGGGCGACAAGATCCAGGTGCAGACCCTGAAGGGGGAAAAGACGCTGGAAATTCCCAGGGGAACCCAGCCCGGGGAACTGTTCCGCCTGGAAGGCGAGGGCATTCCGTCCCTCCGCACCGGCCAGCGGGGCGATCAGATCATTCAGGTCGATATCCGGACTCCGACCAGCCTGACCCGGAAACAGGAGGAACTTCTCCGGGAATTCGGAAAGCTGGAGTCCAAGAAGTTCACCAATAAACTGAGAAACTTCCTCAAGGGATCGAGTGCCAGTGCGGCCCAGTAGAGGGACAGGAAACAGAGACGCCCATGTTCGAATTGAAAGTCGTCACCCGCTTTGCCGCCGCCCATCAGCTTCAGATGGTCGGCAGAAAATGTGAAAACCTTCACGGCCATAACTGGAAGATCGAGGTCTGCGTGGGCGGAGAGCGCCTGAATGCAGGTGGTGTATTGATGGATTTCGGGGATATCAAGAAGGCGGTGGCCGATATTATGAACGAAATCGACCACCGGTTTCTGAACGAGCTGGATTATTTCAGCGCCGACACACCGCCGTCATCGGAAAACATTGCGCAGTATGTGGCGCAGGAACTTCAGGGGCGGATCACCGAACCGGGCATCCGGATCACCCGTGTCACGGCATGGGAATCCGAGGATGCCTCGGCCACCTATCTGCCGCCGGCCTGATCTGCGGACTGCCACTGCGCCATCAGTTCGTCTTTTGTCACGACTGCGGTTACATCGGTCACATGCTGACGGATGTTGTCCAGTCCGCCTTCCTGCCGGTCAACCAGAATCACCGCCCGGACCACATCCAGCCCCTCGGACCGGGCACGTTCAACGGCCTTGATGGTGGAACCGCCGGTGGTCGCCACATCATCGATGATGGCAACCCGTTCTCCGGGAGACATATCTCCCTCGATCCAGCGTACAATGCCGTGATCTTTTTGGGATTTCCGGATGGAAAACGCCTTCACCGGCGTCCCCTTCATCTCGGAAGCGAAGGCGGTGGCGACGGCGATGGGATCTGCCCCGAAGGTGAGTCCGCCGACCCCCGCGATCCCGGCGTCCCGGATTGCGTCAAGGATCAGATGGCCCGCCAGAAACATTCCCCTGGGATGCAGGGTGGTGGGTTTGCAGTTGACGTAGAAATGGCTCATGCGGCCCGAGACCAGCCGGAAGGTCGGTTCTTTGCTGTACTGGAAGGATTTGCGGCAGAGAAATTCGATCAGTTCCTGTTTTATGTCGTTCACAGTCGTAATCTCCGGTTTTTTCCGGCGGAAGAATTGCCGGGAAGGTCTTGATTTTCATGCGGTCATGGGATAGAAAAAAGCCCCCACTGTATGGAAGAAGCCTGTTAATGGGATTCAGTGGAGGCTTTTTGAGCGAGGAAAACCGGAGACGGCACTCCCCGAACTCTGAAATCCCTCATACCAGTAAATTCCGTACCGGT
This sequence comes from Desulfobacteraceae bacterium, assembly GCA_041641935.1. Classification (GTDB taxonomy): domain Bacteria; phylum Desulfobacterota; class Desulfobacteria; order Desulfobacterales; family Desulfococcaceae; genus JBEPXL01. Next base: position 2,397 of record JBEPXL010000482.1, read on the forward strand.
CAAGCCGGATACCATACAGGAGCGAAATTCATTTGCGGGCCTACGAGAATCAGAAGACCATCATACAGATGTTTCACGTCTACAAACGGTACGGTTCCAAACACGCTCTGATCGACATTACCCTTGATATTCCCGACAATGAATTTCTTTTTATCAGCGGACCCAGCGGCGCCGGCAAAAGTACGCTGATCAAACTGCTCTATCTGGGGGAAACGGTTTCCGGCGGGCATATCGTGGTGGACGGCATTAACCTGTCCCGGATCTCCCGGCGGCGGATTCCCTTCATGCGGCGCAAGTTCGGGATTGTGTTCCAGGACTACAAACTGATTCCGACCCTGACGGTCTTCGAAAACATCGCACTGGTGGTCGAGGCGGTGGGAACCCGGCGGAATCTGGTCCGGAAAAAGGTCAACAGCCTTCTCCGGACCGTCGGCATGGAAGACCGGGGCCGGGCCCTGCCGCCGAGCCTGTCGGGCGGAGAACAGCAGCGGGTCGCCGTTGCGCGGGCCATTGCCGGAAATCCCAGCATTATCGTCGCCGATGAACCCACCAGCAGTCTCGACGCCGAGGCATCGGAATGCATTCTTGCACTTCTCAAACAGTATCATGCCCGGGGAGCGACGGTGATCATCGCCACCCACGATACGGAACTGATCCGCAGCACCGGCGGCCGGGTCATCCTGCTCAAGGATGGCTACCTGGAGGTATCGACGGTGATTCCGAAGCTGAGTGAATGATTTTTATCTGGAAAAAAGCGCTGCGGGATCTCCGGGCCAATCTGTTTCTGAATCTGATCACTGTTGTCACCATTGCGCTGGCGGTTCTGATTGTCAGCGCATTTGTTCTTTTTTTCACCAATGCCGACGCTGTGTTCCGGTTCTGGATCTCCGACCTGCGGATCATGGTCTACCTGAAAGGGGACGTGACAACTACAGGGATTTCGGATATAAAACAGCAGATCATGAATATCCCGGATGTCGATGAAGCCGTCTTCGTCTCCAGAGCGGACGCCCTGGCGCGGTTCAAGCGGCAGCTGGGAAAACAGGCATCCCTTCTGGAAGGGCTGGCAGAAAATCCGCTGCCGGACGCCTTTGAGGTCATGCTCGCCGGGGAAGGACAGGTCTGGCGAAAGGTTGAACCCGCGGCCAGAGCGGTCCAGGCGCTGC
>JBEPXL010000483.1:0-3555 GCA_041641935.1 Desulfobacteraceae bacterium
CGTCTGGCTGCGAAAACGCCCGGTCAACATCCCGTCCGCCATCGCCCACGAGCGGATTCAGACCTATTCCAGCGTCCATCCCGTCGACCGTCTGGTGGACGGTCAGCAGCTCCGGCACATGAAGGCAAAGGATTTCGATCCGGAGCTTCTGGCCTACGCCCCGGAGCGGATTCTGATTGTCCAGCACAACGACATGGCCGACATGCTCATCCTGAACCGGTTCCATTTTGATAACAAGGCGCTCGTGGTCAGCGCGGAGAAATATCCGGAGGCCGCCTTCACAGCCTGCCAGCGGTTTCTCATGCAGCACCCCGATATTCCCGTCCTGCTGATTCACGACTGCTCCAAAGACGGCATCCGGATGCAGGGCCGTCTTGTCAAGGACCGGTCCTGGAATCTGGAAGGAAAGCGGATCAACAATCTGGGACTCCATCCCGGCGATGTGGAACGGCTCCGGACACCGATGTGGGTTCCGCCCCATCCCGAAGAAGCCTTTGTGCGCAACCGGGGACCGGCGGAAGAGTACCTCCGGGACGGCTTTCGCATGCCCCTCGACACAGCCCCGCCGCAGTCGCTGATGGGCTCCCTGGGACTGGCAATGGTCCTGGGCCTGCCCCTGCTGAGCGAACAGCTTCTGGCCGAACAGGCAGACAGCGCCGGAAACGGCATCGGCGGGGGCTTCGGGTAATGGCCTGTCTCTTCGGATATATCGGTGAACCCGCACCGGGTCTGATGAAACGGATGGCCGCCCTGCTGGGTCACCGGTACGCCAGGGGATGGGAACGGGCCGGGATGGACATCCGGGACGGGCTGACCATCGCCATCGGCCACGGAATGCCGGCCTGGGCAAAGGAGAACCAGGTTGCCGCCGTACCGGAACGGCGGCTTGCCTTCGGCTATACCGGTGTTCTGTTCAATCCTCCAGTGGAAACAGACGTTGCCGAACATCTGATGAACCATTTCCGTGATGCGCCGGAGAAGATGACGGATCTGGAAGGAGCGTTCGCAGCGGCCCTTCTCCGGGGAGAGGAACTGACCCTCATCCGTGATCCCTCGGGCATCAAGGTACTCTACTGGGCCCGGACCCCGAAGCGGTTTGTCTTCGCCAGTGAAATCAAGGCCCTCTTTGCCGATCCGGACATTCCCCGGACGCTGCGGATGGGCGCGCTTCCCGAATATTTCACCTTCAGCTTCATCCCCGGTGAAGGAACCATGTTTGAAGGCATCCATGAACTCCAGCCCGGAACCATCCTCACCTGCCGGAACGGTTCCGTAGACCGGCGGCGGTATTTCATGTTCGAGAATGCGGAATGGCAGGAAACGGACCGGCGCGAAGAGGCCGATTATATCCGACGGGTCCGCACGGATCTGGAAACCTCCGTTGCCGAATGCTGCAGCGTTCAGCCGGATCCCCCGGCGGTGTTCGTCTCGGGGGGCATCGACTCCAGCGCCGTGCTGGCACTGGCGGCCCGGCGGTATCCGGACCGGCGTCTCAGGACCTTTTCGGTCCATTTCGGCCCGAAATATGCCAGCGAAAATGAATTCGTCTCCATGATGGTGGATCAGTACCGGACCGACCACACCTGGCTGACCATCCGCCCGGACCGTTTTCTGAAACGGCTCCGGGACATCATCTGGACCCTGGATGATCCCATCGGCGATCCCATCACCGTTCCCAATTTCCTCATGGCCGAGGCCGCCTCGGCGGTGACCGGCGTGGTCCTTAACGGCGAGGGCGGTGATCCCTGCTTCGGGGGGCCCAAAAACATTCCCATGATGCTCTCCCGGATCTACGGTCCCCTGCCCGATGACCCGCCGGAGGCCTGGCTGGAATACCATTACCTGCTCTCCTACCGGAAATGCTTTGCCGATCTTTCCCGGCTCCTCTCGCCGGAGGTGCTCCGGGAATCCGGCGGTGAACCGGCGCTGACGGAACTGATCCGGCCTTTTCTGACGGCGGAACGGCCGAAGCACTTTCTCAACAAGCTGATGAGCATCAACATCCGGCTCAAGGGGGCGAACCTGATTCTGGTGAAGGTGGACAAGATGACCTCGGCCAACGGGATTCTGGCCCTTGCGCCCCTTTTTTCAAAACGGATTGTAGAAACCAGCATGGCCTGTCCGCCGGGGATGAAACTGCGGGGGAATGTGGAAAAAGGGGTTCTGAAACAGGCGGTGGCGGATGTGGTTCCCGCACCGATTGTCCGCCGGCCCAAATCCGGCATGATGGTTCCGGTCCGTTTCTGGCTGCAGGGAGAAATGCGCCGGTATGCCCGTCGGGTGTTGTCCCGGCGGAATCTGCGGCGGGTCGGTTTTTTTGATGTGGAATATGTCCGGAAGATTTTTGCCTATGACCGGGACGACGTGCAGGGCAGTCGTCACGGACTCAAGCTCTGGATGCTGATCACCTTTATGCTCTGGTATGAACAGATGGTGGAGGGAAAGCGGTAGAATGTTTGACAGGGGAGAGGAAAGAAGGTAAGTATCTACAGGGAATTAACGTCAATTCGATCAAAAATATAATTCCTCTTCTGCAGAAACAGAATTGGAACGGAAAGGAAACCAACCCATACCATGACCGACATCTATCAGAAACTTGCCCGCTATCTCAATACCCTTCCCGGCGGTTATCCCCCTACCGAATCCGGGGTGGAACTCCGTATCCTGAAGCGCCTGTTCACACCCGAAGAGGCGGACATGGCCGCCGGCATGACGGTTTTCCTCGAAACCCCGGAACAGGTTGCCGCGCGGCTGAACCGGGATCCGGAAGAAACTGCAGCGCTCCTCGATCAAATGTCCAGAAAGGGACTGCTGGTCCGCTCCACAAAAGGGGATGTCACCAAATACATGTCGGCCCAGTTCGTGATCGGCATCTGGGAGTTTCATGTCAACGATCTCGATGAAAAACTGATCCGGGATTTCAATGAATACGTGCCGTATCTTTTCCGGGAGCAGCTCAGGAACAAAACCCAGCAGCTCCGGGTGGTTCCCGTCTCCAAAAGTATATCGGCCGAAATGCAGATCATGCCCTATGATGAAGCCGAACACATCATTGAATCCCAGAAGACGGTCGCCGTGGCCCCCTGCATCTGCCGGAAGGAACATAACATGGTCAATGAAGGATGCGACCGGCTGGAAGAGGCCTGTCTCGTCTTCGGCGGAAGCGCCCGGTATTATGTGGAGAACGGCCTGGGGCGGTACATTTCAAATGACGAAGCGCTGGATATTCTTCACCGGGGAATGGAACAGGGGCTGGTGCTGCAGCCCGGCAACGCCCAGCGCCCGGCCAATATCTGTCTCTGCTGCGGATGCTGCTGTCAGGTGCTGACCAATCTGAAAACCGTGGACATGCCGGCAAAGGTCGTCAACAGCAGCTATTATGCCGTGGTGGACGAGGAAAACTGCACCGCCTGCGGCGTCTGCGAAGAACGCTGCCCCATGGACGCCATTACACTGGAAACGGTCGCCGAAGTAAACCGGGACCGGTGCATCGGATGCGGCGTCTGCGTGGCCGGGTGCGATTTTGCGGCGCTTCACATGGCCGAAAAGCCTGCG
>JBEPXL010000484.1:0-3553 GCA_041641935.1 Desulfobacteraceae bacterium
CACCCGGATCGCCGACGCCGCCGTCTCGGGGGAACCGCCGCCCCTGTCCGAATCCGGGGTCGGGAAACTGACGGCCCGCATTGCCGCCATTACCGGTTCCGCAGCGGCTGCGGAATCACCGGAGACAGATAGCGGGGAACCGCCGGTCTCCGAACCTGTCCCGGAACCGCCGCCGACGGAGCCCCCCGGAGAAACCATCTCTCCAGAAACCCCGGCTGCGGAAGATACACCGGTCCCCGATCCGGCGGAGATTCATGCACCGGAACCGCCGCCCGTCCCCGAACCGTCACCGCCAGCGTCTGTTTCCTCCGTCGAAACTGAGCCCCCGCCACCATCCGGCGGAACACACTTTCCGACCGAGTCCCGCCATGAACGGGGCGGTGAATCCGACCGGATGGTCCGGGTCACCGCCGGAAAGATCGAACGGCTCATGGGACTGGCCGGTGAGGTGGTGGTCAGTACCCGGTGGCTCCCCCCCTTTTTTGACGATCTGCTGACCCTCAAGCGGTCCCAGTCGGAACTGTCGGGGATTCTCGATGAACTGCAGCGGATTCTGGCCCGTGAAGTGGAAGAAGCGGGCCTGAAAGGGTATACCGACGGCGGAAGGGGACAGGCTCATTACGGTCCGGCCTGGAAAATGGCGGTGCAGGCCCGGGAAAAGGCCCGGATGTGCAGTGAACAGCTCGCCTCCCGCCTGGGCCGCCTCGACCAGTTTATCAGCACCGCCACCGCCATCTCCGACCGGCTCTACCACGAGGTGATCGGGGTGCGGATGTGTCCCTTTGCCGATGGCGTCCGGGGACGGCCCCGCATGATCCGGGATCTGGCCCGGCAGCTGGGGAAACGGGTGCAGCTGCAGGTTTTCGGGGAATCGACCGAGGTGGACCGGGACATTCTGGAGAAGCTGGACGCGCCGCTGAACCACCTGCTCCGGAACGCCGTGGCCCACGGCATCGAACCGCCTGAAGAACGGGCGAAGACCGGAAAGCCGGAAATCGGGATCATCCGGCTGGAAGCGGTGCATCGTTCGGGCATGCTGATGATCATCGTGGCCGATGACGGCCGGGGCATCAATCCGGACTGGCTGCGGCGTCACCTGGTTTCACGCGGTCTGGTGGACCGGGAGACCAGCGCCAAACTCTCGGAACCGGAACTGCTGGATTTTCTGTTCCTGCCCGGCTTTACCACCACCCGGGACGTGACCGAAATTTCCGGCCGGGGGGTCGGTCTCGATGTGGTCCATACCGCGGTCCATGAAGTCGGCGGCGTGGTCCGGGCCGAAACGACACCGGGAAAAGGGCTCCGTTTCCATCTGGAACTGCCCCTGACCCTTTCGGTCATCCGTACCTTTCTGGTGAATGTGGCCGACGAACCCTATGCCTTTCCCCTGGCACGGATCGACCGGTGCCTCCGGATCGAGGAATCGGAAATCGTGGTGGTGGAAGGGCGGCAGTACTTCCGGATCGACGAACGGAACGTGGCGCTGGTGGATATCCGGGAGGTGCTGGAAATTGAAGACGGAGAGTCGAACCCGTCCCGGACCCAGTTCAACGTGGTGATGGTCAGCGACCGGACCCACGCCTACGGGCTGGTGGTGGACGAGTTCATCGGCGAGCATGAACTGGTGGTCCGTCCCCTGGACCCCCGGCTGGGAAAGGTTCCCGACATCAGCGCCGCCTCGGTGATGATGGACGGCTCTCCGGTGCTGATTTTCGACGTGGAGGATCTGGTCCGCTCCATCGACAATCTGCTGGCCGGCACGGGGCGGCTCCGGCAGATCGAATCCCGGCAGGGAGCCGGCCCGGCGGAACGGCAGGCCCGGCGGGTGCTGGTGGTGGATGATTCCTTCATCGTCCGTGAAAAAGAGCGGAAACTTCTGGAGAGCAAAGGGTATTCGGTGGAACTGGCGGTGGATGGAATGGACGGATGGAACCGCGTCCGGACCGCCCCCTTTGACATGGTCATAACGGATATTGACATGCCCCGCATGAACGGATTTGAACTGATCCGCAACATCAAGCGCCACAATACCCTCAAGTCCCTGCCCGTGATCGTCGTCTCGTACAAGGCGAGCGAGGAAGACCGGCTGCAGGGGCTGGAGGCCGGGGCCAACTATTACCTGGCAAAGACCGACTTTGATGACTACGCCCTGATCGAGGCGGTGGTCGACCTGATCGGAGAGGCCTGACAGATGAAAATGAAACTGAACCTGACCATTAAGAAGATGCTCATCGGGCTGGTCTGTCTGGGGGTGACCGGTATGCTGCTCCTGGCGCTTGCCAGTTTCTATTCCCATAACCAGATGATCACCAGTCAGGAACGACTGACCGAAGTGGTCATCCCGCTGGAAACCGCCAGTCAGGATATACGGATCGCCATCAGCGCTTTTATCGAACGGCAGAGCGAGATCATGGGAACCCGGTCCGAAGCGGAACTGGAAGAACGGAGCCAGCGGGCCCCCCTGGAAAAGGCATACACCAGCAGCCGGAACCAGCTGGCCCACCTGGCCGCCGAGGAAGCAGGGTCCAGTGCCGAAACCCTGCTGGCGGGGCTCGATGATATTTACGAGTCCTTTCTGGAGAAGGATACGGCCATTGTCAATTCGGTCCGGACCGGCCTGGAACTGAGCCGGCTCATCGGGGAACAGATGGAGAGGATGGACCAGGAAGGAAGTACCCTTCTGGCCAACGCCGAAACCATCTACGGCCGGGTCAATTTCGCCGCCATGCGGGAAAAGATCGCCTTCCGGGAGTATATCACCACCGAGGAGAAGACCGAGGAACTCCAGGATGCCATCCGGGAACTCCTCCAGAGCGACCTGACCCGGACCCAGAAGGCCTGCAATGACCTCCGGCTCGGGGTCGCGGCCCTGACCACCTTCGGCCGCCAGATCCTGCTGGTCCGGGAGCGGGAAAACATCAGCGCCATCCTCGAAACCAAAATCGCCGAGTCGGCCAACCAGATCCGGGAGGCGCTGGAGGTACTGAAAAACAGCCTGGTCGAATCCGATGAACTGGTCGGTCTGGTGCAGGAGTTTGAAAAGGGATTCGGCCGCATGATGGCGATCCTGACCGAGGTGGCCGATCTGCGGGGACGGCTCCTGGCGGAACAGAAGGTACGGGACCAGGTGCAGGAAAGCCTGCAGGAGAGCAAGGAGGCCATCACCGCCCGGATCAGTGACCTGCAGATGCTTGCCCGCAATATCCGGAACATGGCGGAGGTCGAGGCGGAACAGGTCCGGAACTTTATCGAAATGGTGATTCTCATCACCAGCCTGATCGCCATCGTGGCGATGATCCTGATCGGCATGGTCATGTTCCGGCGGATTACCGGGCCCATCGACCAGGCCGTCGCCTTTGCCGACACCATCGCCAAAGGGGATCTGACCGCCAGGATCCAGCTGAACCAGAGCGAACTTCTCTCCCGGTTCCGCCTTGACCGGAATGATGAAATCAGTACCCTGGCCGCCAAGCTCGGGGATATGGTCTTCAACCTCAACGCCCTCATCAGTCAGGTGCAGCAGTCGGGCATCCAGGTCACCTCCTCGGCCACG
>JBEPXL010000485.1:0-3550 GCA_041641935.1 Desulfobacteraceae bacterium
GCCGCACTAGGGGAATATCGACCGGCAGAACGAAAAAGCCCTCCACCGCCGGTTCCAGAGTTCCGGCCCCGGCCAGAACAGAGGAAAACATCCCTTCCGCATACCGGGGATTGTACACCGGGCGAACATGCAGCGACTGTAAAAACGGTTGCAGATCGGCGGCCTGATGACCGACGACAACCCGGATGTCCGTTATTCCGCCGGCGGTAAAAAGTCCCACCAATCGTTCGAGAAAGGTCACTTCCCCCAGCGGAAGAAGAGGTTTGAATGTTCCCATGCGGGAGGAAAAACCGGCAGCCGGGATAATGGCGCTGATCTTCCGGCGGTTCATGCCTGCCGTGCCCGGAATTTGATCATTTCACCGGCGATGCTGACAGCGATCTCTTCGGGCGTTTCCGCCCCGATGTCGAGGCCGACGGGGCAGTGGACCCGTTTCAGGTCATCTTCGGTAAAGCCTTCCTCCCGCAGGGCCTGATAGATGGTATCCCGTTTCCGGTGGCTTCCGATCATGCCGATGTAGGCCGCTGGTGTCCGGAGCGCGCCGGAGAGGACGGTCCGGTCATGGCTGTGGCCCCGGGTGAGAATCACGATAAAGCTGCCGGTGTCCACGGGGAGGCCGGAGAATGCATCTTCAAACCGGGGGAGTACGCGGATATCGTCTGCATCTGGAAACCGTTCCCGGCTGGCGAATTCCGCCCGGTCGTCCAGCACCACTGTCCGGAATCCCACCATCCGGGTCAGCCGGGCAAGCTGCTGCGACACATGGCCGGCGCCGAACAGAAAGGCCGTTCTGAGCTGCTTCTGCTGTTCGGTCATTTCATCGCGGAACATCCGGATATTTTCCGGTGTCGGCGGTATCCAGGCCATGCGGACGGTCATGTGGCCGCCGCAGATCATGTCCATCGTATCGGCGACTTTATGGGTGAGGGCAAATTCCTGTTCCACCGTTTCACGTGTTTCAAAGACGGTCATCGCCGCTTCCATCACCTTTGCTTCCACGATACCGCCGCCGATGGTTCCGGCAATGGTTCCGTCCCGGCGGATGACCATCCGGGTTCCGGCGGTCCGGGGGGTTGATCCCTTATGGCTGAGGACCGTTGCCAGAACCAGGTCTTCGCCTTTGTCCAGAATGTGACAGATTTGTTCTTCCAGTCGGGTCATGGTGTGAGGTTTCTCCGGTCTTGGGTGGTTCGTTTCTGCCATGTTGGTCGTGTGGCTGGAGGTGTATTTTTTGATTATTTTCCATGATTGCACAGGGAGTGTAAAGGGGGAAATCATGAACTCCGGTGCAGCCGGTAAATATGGTCTTTGTAAAAAGCAGCGGAGAGGCGGATTGCACGGCAGTATAAACAAGGAAAAGATTTCAGGATTCAGATTAATTTGATATATTCCGCTTAGAATGATTAAAGTTGTGAGTATGTTCCTGTTCTGAAACCGCCAGAGTAGCTATTCATATCATGGAAATCCAATGCCCCTGAAACCATTCCTCTCCCGCTTCGGAAACGCGCTGCTGGACATGGTATTTCCGCCCCGCTGTCCCGTCTGCCGGTCCTTTTTCCATCCACCGGAAACCGCCCGTCAGCCCGCCGCCCCGATTCTCTCTTCCGCCGGTTTTTCCCGGCTCATGGCCGCTCATCTCTGCGCCGAATGCGCCGCACAGTATACCCCCGTAACCGCCCCCGTCTGTCCGGTCTGCGGCCTTATGCAGACCATCCGGACAGGCGGCGGTTTCCACCTCTGCCAGTCCTGCGCCGGAACCCCGCACCACTTCTCAAAAGCCCGGGCCGCCGGTGTCTATGACCAGTCGCTCCGGGAGACCATCCACCTGTTCAAATACCAGAACCGACTCCAGTTCGCACGCCCTCTGGGGCGGCTTCTGTTTGCGGCATTTCTGCAGCACTGGCCTGTGGACGGCATTGATCTCATCGCGCCGGTTCCCCTTCACATCTCCCGTTTCAGAAAACGGGGCTTTAACCAGGCCTGGCTCATCCTCCGGGAATGGCCGCGGTTGCTACAGGCCAGAGGTCTTCAATTTTCCCCGGAGACACTTGCCAGAGACGCCCTGATCCGCAGCCGGAAAACCCGTCCCCAGGTCGGTATGCACCGGGAAAAACGGCGGCATAACATCCGGAACGCCTTTTCCGTCCCGTCACCGGACCGGATCGCAGACAAACGGATTCTTCTGGTCGATGACGTATTCACCACCGGCGCCACAGCCGATGAATGCGCCCGTATTCTGCTGGATGCCGGAGCGGTCCGGGTGGATGTTTTGACCCTTGCACAAACCGGACGGAATCGCTAAAGTACTGTATCGATCCACCATTCTGAATTTCCGGAAAGGAGCGTCTTTTGTCATATGACTATCCCGACCTTCCCCGTGTCGGTGTGGGGGCGGTCGTTTTCAAAGAGGAAAAAGTGCTTCTGGTTTTAAGGGGACGATCTCCTGCGCGGGATCAGTGGGCCATTCCCGGCGGACGGCTGGAGCTGGGGGAAACCCTGCAGGCCGCCGCGGAACGGGAAATCCTTGAAGAGACCGGCGTGGTCATCCGGGCCGGAGAACCCCTCTTCGCCTTTGATGCCATCGAACAGGATGAAGAGGGCCGGATCCGGTATCATTACGTCATTGTCGATCTCGAAGCCGAATACATCAGCGGGGAACCCGTGCCCGATGACGATGCCCTGGACGCCCGCTGGATATCTGCTGCTGAGCTTCGGACCTTGCCGGTCAACCCGGTGACAATTGAACTGCTGAAAAAGAAATTCTCTTTTGGGTGAAAATGGAAAAAGACCGCATCAAATGGAATGATAAGTACCGGAACAGACCGGCGTCGAAACATCCTTCTCCGATTGTGACCGAATACTGTTCCCTTGCCCCCGAGGGCCGTGCCCTGGATCTGGCCGCCGGCCCTGGAAGAAATTCCCTTTTTCTCGCCGAAAAAGGCTTTACCGTGGATGCGGTGGATATCTCCGATGTGGCCGTCGACCGCCTTTCCGGACGGCATCCGAAGGTCAACGCCATCCTCGCCGATCTGGACCGGTACGAGATCCCGCCGGAACAGTACAGCCTCATCCTCAACATCCGCTTCCTGGACCGCCGTCTCTTTCCCTATATCATTGAAGGACTCGTTCCCGGCGGCGTGGTGATTTTCGAAACCTATCTGGAAGTCCGGAACGGCGACAGCGGCGACACCATGAAACGGGACTTTCTGCTCCGGGAGAATGAACTCCTCCATGCCCTGCTGGCCCTCCGGGTCATCCGGTATGAGGAACGGCGGACCGAACTGGAACGGGGACCGGGATGGGAAGCGGTCTTTGTGGGAGTCAAACGTCCATGAGTACCATCCCCGCGCCGACGGAATCGGTTCCGTCTCCGCCGTTCAATCCCTGTCTCTCCCTGATCGTCGGCGTCTGCGCTGTTTCCACCGGGGCCATCTTTGCCCGGCTGGCCGGTGAAGCGTCCGCCCTGGTGATCGCCGCCTACCGGGTGGGGCTGGCAAGCCTTATTCTTTTGCCCGTCGCCTGGTATACCGCCAGGGATGAACTCAAATCC
>JBEPXL010000486.1:0-3547 GCA_041641935.1 Desulfobacteraceae bacterium
CCGAGCATTTTCAGCCGGAATTTCCGCCACCGATCTTTCTGACAACACGTCCGGACCTGGGCGACGTATCCCAGGGGAAGCTTCTGTCCATCAAGAACTATTACGACATCATGCATGGCATTCTGACGCCGGTCCAGATGGAAGGGTTAAGACTTCTGCTCACGCCTTTTCCGCAGCAGCAGTTCAATCAGACCGACGACCGCAAGGTTGAGGAACCCTCTCTCGGCATCAGTTGCCTGGACTGCCATGCCAATGGCCACACCAACGGGGCGTTCCATCTCAATCCGGACACCCGGCCCCACATCGCCCGTCTGCGGCTTGATACCGTCAGCCTGCGGGGCATGAACAATCAGCAGATTCACGGATCCAAGCGTTCCCTTCGATCCATTGAGGATTTTACGGAATTCGAACAGCGGACCGCTTATTTCGACGGGGACCATGTCACCGCGGCGAAAAAGGGTGTCAATCTGCCGGACCGGGCCAGTCAGGTCGCCATGATGGCGCAGATGCAGAACATATTCGATTTTCCGCCCGCGCCCAAACTGACCGTCTTCGGAAAGCTTGATCCGGATAAGGCGACCGAGCAGGAACTGCTCGGCCAGGAGGTCTTTTTCGGAAAAGGCCAATGCGGCGCATGCCATCCGGCGCCCTTTTACCTGGACGATAAAATGCACGACTTGAAAGTGGACCGGTTTTATGAACCGCACATGTCCAGCGGAAAATGGATCACAGGGGCCGGCCCCATCAAGACCTTTACTCTTCGGGGTATCAAAGACTCGCCTCCGTACATGCATGACGGAAGGCTGCCGACTTTGGAAGATACGGTGGAATTTTTCAATATTGTCACCGATCTCAAACTGACCCAGAAGGAAAAGGACGCTCTGGTAGCGTTTATGCTGCAGCTGTAAATCTGTTAAACAATGATAGCAATCCATTCGGCGGGGTGCCGGCCTGTTTTGGCCTCACCCCGCTTTACATTCCCATTGCAACGCAGATAGTTAATTGAAGCTTGGTATGACCGGGCTGTTAAAAGAGATTTCAAGCCTTTGGATGATTTTTCTGCTGTTGTTGTAACTTGCCGCTGCTGTTTTTCTGATCCCAGGAAACAGGGAAAACTCTTTACCCGCACAAGCCAGCGAATAACCCGAAGATAATAAATCCTCACCCCAGACTTCGTGATCCATAAACAAATCATCTGCCAGCCTCTCTTCCCTACCCGGCAACAGACACAAACCAAATTTTAATAATCCGCCGCATAATTTTCTAACACTTGATCCATATTTTATCCCTTCCTTGAAAAGGCATTACAACAGCCTATAGACAGACCGAATTTCGACCCATCCCAGGCGGATGCGAAGATGGTTTCAACGAATCAGGCGGACCATTCTGCCCTTTTGAAAAAAATGAAATCACTAACCATTGCAATATTTTTTTGCGGTTCCCTCTTCTATCGCCGTTGCTCAATTTCGTCAGTCGCATCGAACACCCATTTGAATCCGCAGAACAGCAGAGGAAAAGTATGTTCATTCAGCAGATCCGTTTATCACACAAACTGATTATCGGCGCCATCGTACTGGTTACCTTGCCGCTCATCGCCATCGGAACGGCCTCTTTTGTTACCAGTTACCGAATGGCGGAAGAAAACGGACAGGTCCAGTCGATCGCTGCCGCCAACGGACTGGCCAGAGCCGTTGATATGAGAATCAAAGATCAGCTCCTGATCGCCCAGAGCCTGGCCACCAGCTATCGCAGTTTCGGTGGCATGGATATCCGTTTTTACGGCGAAATCAGCATTGAAGCCCGGTCCGAAGAAAAGCTGAATCGAAGCCTGTACGCTGCGGTCCTGCAACTGGGGCATCATTATGAGGGGGTTTTTCTCGGAGATGCCGACGGTATTCTTTTCGCAGGAGCAATGCTGGACGGCAGCACCCCGTTCAAAGGGGTTGACATCAGTGAAAGCGATGTTTTTCAGGAAAGCAAAGCGCACAGTCGCGCGACCATCAGTACAGCCCATCGATCCGATTATACAAAAGAGCCTGTCATGACATTCCTGGCCCCGGTGCTGGATAAAGCAAATCAGTTTGCCGGTGTATTCGGGCTGGTGTTGAAACTGTCTTCATTCGACCCACTGGTGTCGGAATTTCAGTATGGAGAATCCGGATATGCCTTCATGGTGGATCAAAACGGCCTTGTTCTGAACCATCCGGAGCAGCAGTTTGTACTTGATCTGAATATCCATGCGGTTGAGGGAATGGAAGGGGTAACAGAGTCCATGCGCATGACACCATACGGAGCGGAACGGTATCGCTTCAAAGGTGTCGAAAAAATGGCCGGCTTTGCCGAAGTTCCTGTAACCGGCTGGCGGGTTTCCGTAAATCGCAATATTGAAACGTTTTTTGAAACGGCAAACACAATGGTCCGGATGAATATCGGGATCGGGTCTGTTTTTCTTGTTTTATCCTGTCTCTGCGCTGTCCTGTTTTCCCGCAACGTTTCTTCCGCTATCTATCGGGCTGCGAATCGAATGACGGAGGAAGCCGATACGATGGGAACCAGTTCGTCCCTCCTGTCATCAGCAAGCGGCGCGCTTGCCGAATCAACCAGCCTGCAGGCAGCCTCACTGGAAGAAACGGCATCCTCTCTCGAAGAGATGACGGCAATGACCCGGAAAAATGCAAGCCGGGCAGGCGAGGTCAACCAGTTGATGGCTGAATCGCGCCAGGCCATTACGCGTGCGGCAGCCATTACCACCGACATGCTGAACACGATGCATTCGATTTCCACATCAGGACTGCAAACCCAGCAGATCGTAAAGACCATCGATGAGATTGCATTTCAGACCAACTTACTGGCGTTGAATGCGGCCGTTGAAGCAGCAAGGGCCGGTGAAGCGGGGGCGGGATTTGCGGTCGTGGCTGACGAAGTCCGCAGTCTGGCACGACGGGCTTCGGATGCGGCTGCCTACAGTTCAGACCGGATCGGGGGAATGATCAGGCAAATCGAACAGGGGACTGTTCTGATGGTAGAATTGTATCGATATACAGAGCAGATAGTACAGAGGTCATCCCGCGTATCCGAAATAATCCATGAGATTACCGCCGCATCTTCCCGGCAGTCTCAGGGGATTTCCCAGATCAGTACGGCCATGAACCAGATGGACCAGATGGTTCAGCAAAATGCGGCTTCATCCGAGGAATCCGCAAGTATGGCTGAGCAACTGGACTGGCAGGCGAAGCGAATGCAGGCCGCCAATAAAATTCTGCTATCACTGATCCAGGGAACTTCAATGAACGGGAACCGGACGTCCAGCGTCGATTCGATAACTGCAGAAAACCAGGTTTCCGCTGAAACCGGCTGGTCCGGGATTCTTTCTGATATGGATTTGAACTGACGTGAAAAGGGAGGCCGCCATCACTCCGGCAGTTAACGGCAGCTTTGCATACATGCAGTACCGGAAATCGAAAGTGAATGATAAAGATGGCGGCTTCTGTGGTTTCGATCCGCTAATTTGCGCAGTGATGGCTTGCGGACCACCTTCCCTCTTCCC
>JBEPXL010000487.1:0-3525 GCA_041641935.1 Desulfobacteraceae bacterium
CGTGCGGTGGAGTTCCAGTCCGTTCATATTCGGCAGAATCACATCGGTCAGCAGCAGATCCACCCGTTCCTTCCGTGTGTTGAGTAACGCCAGTGCTTCTTCCGACGAAGCCGCTGTCATGACATTGTACCCGTTTTTTTCCAGAATGGAACGGACAACGCTGCGGACCATGTCGGAATCTTCCACCACCAGAATGGTTTCTTCATTGCCGCCCATGTCACCGGTATCGGATGGTCTGGATTTCCGCTGCTGCAGTTCCGTTGTGACGGGAAAGAAGAGTTGAAAGACGGTTCCCCGGCCGGGTTCGCTGAAGACCTCCACGGTTCCCCTGTGCTGCCGGATAATGCCGTACACCGTGGCCAGCCCCAGACCGGTTCCCCGGGCGGCATCCTTGGTGGTGAAAAAGGGCTCGAAAATATGCTTTACCGTATCCGGTTCCATGCCGCATCCGGTATCACTCACCGAGACCCGTACATAGGGGCCGGGCTGGATGCTGTTCACCTGTGTCGCGTGGATTTCATCACTCAGGACATGGCGCGACTGGATCACAAGACGGCCTCCGGAGGGCATGGCATCGCGGGCATTCACCACCAGATTCATCAGGATCTGCTGAATCTGGGAAACATCGGCCATAATCAGCGCGGGTTCCGGGGAGAGATCGGAGCAGAATGTAATATCTTCGCCGATGAGCCGTTTCAGCATATCCGAAAAGTCCTGAATGATACTGTTCAGGTCGACGGTTTCAAATTCCAGCACCTGTCTGCGGCTGAAGGCGAGAATCTGGCGGGTGAGGGAGGCGGCCCTGCCGGCGGCGTCATAGATGACCCGGAGGGAGGGCTGGGCGGAATGGTCCTCTTCAAAGGAATTGGACAGCAGGTCCGCATACCCGAGAATCGGTGTCAGGAGATTGTTGAAATCATGGGCCACCCCGCCGGCCAGCCGTCCCAGGGATTCCATTTTTTCGATATCCTTTACCCGTTCTTCCAGGTAATGTCGTTCGGTTTCCACCTGTTTGCGGTGTTCGATTTCCGTGGTCAGTTCTTCGTTGATCGTTTCCAGTTCGATGGTCCGTTCCCGGACCCGTTCTTCCAGAAGGGCGTTGGCATCGGTGATTTCCCGGAACTTCTCCCGAAGGGCCAGGGACATGTTTCTGAAATTTTCCATCAGCAGGGAAAATTCATGAATGGTCGTCTCCGGCCACTGGGCCGCCTCTTCCCGGTAGATCTTTTCCGGCAGGTTGTGGGTCACATCCCCCAGGCGGACGATGGTCCGGCTCAGGGTGCGGGAAAAGAGAAGGGAGACGGCAAGGATGACCAGATCGGCCACAAGCAGCACAATGAGTGAATCGACCTGCTGTTTCAGCACCCAGGACTGGAACGAGGTAAACGGAATCTCCACAAAGAGACGATGCCCGTTCTGCAGAGCGATCCGCTGGGCAAAAAAGGAGAGCTGGGCCAGACGCCAGCGGGGCACTTTCTGTTCCGGCCGGGGAACGACACGGCAGATGGTTTCGGTGACGGGAACGCACACTCCGAAGAGGTCCGGGCCGTACCGGATACCGGGCCGGATGTCGGGTTTTGTGGAGGCCAGCACCATGCCGTCTGCGTCGGCCAGGGTAAAGCGGCAGGAAAAACCGCCGAACCGCATCCAGTCGAACCGGTCCCGGAGATTTTCCGGGGAAAGGGCGGCAAGGTCCGGGGTCTGGTCGAGATTCTGTCCGGCAAACCGGGTGGCATTCTGCAGGTTGGAGATGATCAGTTCTTTTCCGATGCTGGAAATGCGCTGACCGTTGATCATCATGATCAGGAACACCGGAATCCACACCATGGTGGTGGAGAGGGAAAAGAGAATCCGGTTCAGGGGAATCCTCTTTTTCTGACGGGTGGTTCCCATCCACTGTACAACGGGGAGGAAGTCGATGATCAGTTCGGCCACGAGGGCGTTGTTGATGCCGATGATCCAGAACATGAGCATGGCCCCGACGGTTCCGGTGACGGGAACGCCCATGACGTACTGGAACACGATCCAGAGGATGACGTTGCCGAGCAGGGGCCAGTAGACGGCATCCCAGACGACGATGTTTTTGATCCGGGTATGGCGGATCATCAGGCCGACGAAGACGGGTTCCAGTGAGAGCCAGATCATGGCGTTGGGATGCCAGAACAGGACATTGACCCAGGAGGAGGCGACGACGGCGACGACAAAGGCCCAGCCGATGCCGAGCAGCCGGAGGGCGATGAAGACGGGGATGCTGCCGAAGAGGTAGTTGAAGCCCTCGAAAAGGGGCAGGGAGAGGATGTTGCCGAGGAGCCCGAAGAAACACAGGAGCATCCCGGTAGTGACTTTTCTGGTACCTGTCATCGTCTCTGTCACCCCTGCGTTTTGGATGGCGGTCATGCAGCGGATGAAGGCGGGGTTGTGGTGATTTGGGCTGGGTTCCGGGAGGATCACCACCGGCTGTGAAGGCATGACCTTGTATAAGAATTCTTGTAGCGGATTATGAAAGAAATGTAAATATGGAATCTACGGGCTGTGGCGGAAGCCCGGAATTGAATTTCCGGGCTCAATCTGTTTAAACCGGCTGAAGGCCGGTTTGATTCATCATAAATGACTGTTGTGATGATGAGATTATGGGAACCAGCTTCAGCCGGTTTTTACGGGGTCAGCCCGGGATTTCAATCCCGGGGGTGTGGTTTGCAGAGTTACAATTCCGCTGCGATGCGCAGAATTGCAATCGCGTCATCCATTCCAATTTTACTGTCGCCAGTCAGGTCACCGTTATTCAGAGTATCAATGCTGCCGCCGGATACAATGGAAAGCGCCGCCACTGCATCGACAAGATTGATGAAGGTGTCCGCATTCAGGTCACCAGGCGCTGGAACATCTGTGAATGTCCATACGCCACCGTCATCCGTACCTGCATAGATGGTGCTCGGATCGGAAGCATCCAAAGCGAGTGACTGCAGAGTCATTCCCTTGGGTAAGCCGGTGATGCCTTTTTGGATGAGTCCCCATGACTTGCCGCCGGTGACGGTTTTGAAGAAACCCTCGGAACTCGCTGCATAGGCGATCATGGGTTTCAGTGGGTTAACAGCCACTGAATCATAGTAATAGAGTCTTCTGGCGTAATTGATTTCATCCCAACCAGGTCCATTTGGGCCAGATATAGATATTCCTGATTTGTTTTGCGAGTGCCCGGCTCCCATATAAATCATATTTGGATCAGCGGGGTTTACTGCTACAACTTCTATAGGAGGGGTGTTTTCCAGAGAGCCAGCCCAGGTTGCTCCGGCATCCGTGGTTTTGATTACACCTGTGCCCCAGGTTCCCGCATAAATCGTATTCGGATTTGACGGGGCTATGGCGAGAGAGGTAATAAAGGTACCAATGCCAACACCGAAACTAATATTAATACGGGTATCGAGTTCTATCCAATTGGTTCCACCATCTGTGGTTTTGTATAAAATACCTGAATAATAGCCGATATGGTTACTGGTGTATACTATATCTGGATCGCCCGGATGT
>JBEPXL010000488.1:0-3516 GCA_041641935.1 Desulfobacteraceae bacterium
AGGTGATCCATGATCCGTTCGGCGGCGGGGCCCCGGTCATAGATATCCCCCACCACATGGAGATGGTCGATGGCCAGCCGCTGGATGGTCCGGGCCAGCACCAGAATGAGGGACTTTCCGTTGCCGGTTTCGATAATGGTATCGATAAGCCCCTGATAGTAATCGGCCTTGTCCCGGAGCTGTTCCTGTTCGTACAGCAGTTCCTCCACAATATCCGGGAAAGGATCGAGCAGGAGCCGCCGGACCTTGGGCCGGTGATACTTGGAGGAGACCACCCGCAGCACATCGATCATCCGGTAGAGGGTCTCCCGGTACCACTCCGTCACGTCTCCGGCGGAACGGAGCATGTGGGGCAGGTTCCGCTCGGGTGCATAGATCAGCGCCCCCAGGTCGGCACATTCGGCGGAGGAGAGGGTGTCCCCGTAGAGTTCATCGATTTTTCTCCGGATGGAGCCGGAGGCGTGGCTCAGCACGCTCCGGAAGGCATCGTATTCCCCGTGAATATCCGAGATGAAATGCTCCGTTCCCTTGGGAAGATCGAGCCGGGCCTGCAGGTGGATGATTTCACCGGAGACCGCCTCCACGGAGGGAAACAGCCGGGCCAGATGAGCCATATATCGTTCCGGGCATTCCGTTACTGCGGTTCTGTCCAGGTTCATGGTCCTCCTTCGGGTGCGGGTCAGATTACGGTGTCATCCGGAATAACGGCATTCTTGACGATCACCACCAGTCCGTCCCGGGCCACCCAGTTCTCCGCGTCCGAATCCGGACGTTCGGAGAGGTTTCGGATCTGTACATTTTTTCCGATACGGGCGTTTTTGTCGACAATGGCCCCTTCGATAACCGATCCGGAACCGATGCCGATGTCCGGTCTTCCCATCCGCCGGTTTTCCGCCCGCTGTTCATCCGTTTCATAGTAATCCGCCCCCATGATGACCGAAGAATGAATCGTCACCCCGGCATCGATGATGGAGCGCTGGCCGATGATCGAATCCGTGAGATCGGCGTCGGAGATGCGGCATCCGTCGGAAATCAGGGCGTGGTTCATGCAGGCCCCGTGTATCTCGGAGGCGGGCAGAAAACGGGGACGGGTATAGATGGGCCGTCTGGGGCTGTAGAGATCGTAGGGTCTGCTGCTGGAGGTCATTTCCAGATTCACTTCATAGAAACGCCGGATGGTTCCGATGTCCGCCCAGTAGCCGTCGTAGACATACCCCATGACCTTGTGACTGTCGAGCATGCCCGGAATGATGTGATTGCCGAAATCATCCCCCGGCCGTTCCAGGATATCCAGCAGGAGCTTTGTGGAAAAGACGTAAATTCCCATGGAGGCCAGATAGGGTTTTTCCGGATTGGGAATGCTCTCCAGCCCGCTCAGTCTGTCGGTAGGCGGCTTTTCCGTAAAGCTGAGAATCCGCCCGTCCTGACGTCGCTTCAGAATACCGAAGGCAGGGGCGTCTTCGGCGGAAACCGGCTGTACCGCCAGGGTGACATCGGCTTCCGAATCGACATGAAAGTTGACAAACGCCCGGTAGTCCATGTTGTAGAGATGGTCCCCGGCCAGAATCAGCACATGGGTCGTACCGGCTGCGGTGATTTCCACCACCTGTTTCCGGACCGCGTCGGCGGTTCCCTGATACCAGCCGTCCCCCTGGGCAGTCTGCTCGGCGGCCAGGATCTGGACCCAGCCGTCGGTGAAAATGTCCCGCCGGTAGGTGCGCTGGATATGGCGATGCAGGGAAACCGAATTGTACTGGGTCAGGATGGCGATCTTGTTGATTCCGGCGTGCAGGCAGTTGCTGATGGGAATGTCGATGAGACGGTACTTTCCTGCAAGCGGAACAGCCGGTTTTGATCGTTCCTTCACCAGCGGATAGAGGCGTGTGCCCCGTCCGCCGCCCATAATCAGGCCCAGTACGTCATTCATGATCATAGCGATACCTCCTCGGTTCAGATTGAGAATTCAACTTGTTCAGACGCCGACTTTTCCCTTGCGCCACGCCCGGATCAGATCGTCATAGGCGACCGTCTCCCCCTGCCCTTCCTCGTCTTCAAGGGCCGGCTTGGGAGCGCCGGGTTCCTTCAGCCACCATTCCGGATCACGGGGCTCGTTCATTTTCGGACCGCACCGTTCCATCAGCCCGGTCCCCTGGAGCCGGGCCAGCACCGCATCCTGGGTAGCGGCCAGATCGTCCATGACCTGCTGCGGTGTTCCCCTGCCCCGGACGGCGGCATCGATGCGGGTCCACCAGAGCTGGGACAGGCGCGGGTAATCGGGTACGTTGGTTCCGGTGGGCGTCCAGGCCACACGGGCCGGGCTGCGGAAAAATTCCACCAGTCCGCCGAGTTTCGGGGCCGCCTCACTCATGGCCTCGGACTGCAGATCGCTCTCCCGGATGGGGGTGAGGCCCATCAGGGTCTTTTTGAGGGAAACGGTTTTACAGGTGGTAAACTGGGCGTAGAGCCAGGCCGCCTGCCGCCGCGCTGTCGGCGTGCTGTTCATCAGGGTCCACGCGCCGCAGTCCTGATAACCGAGCTTCATCCCTTCTTTCCAGTAGATACCGTGAGGAGACGGCGCCACCCGCCACCGGGGGGTTCCGTCATTGTCCACCACCGGAAGCCCCTTTTTCAGGAGATCCGCAGTAAAGGCGGTATACCAGAAGATCTGCTGGGCGATGTGCCCCAGGCCCGGCACCGGCCCCGATTCGGAGAAGTTCATCTTCATCGCCTCGGGGGGGGCGTATTTTTTCAGCCATTCCAGATATTTCCGCAGACCGTAGACGGCTGCCGGGCTGTTGAGCGCACCGCCCCGGCTGACACTGGAGCCGACGGGATGGCAGCCATCGACCCGGATACCCCACTCGTCCACGGGATCACCATTGGGCAGCCCCGGATCGCCCACACCGGCCATGGAGAGCCAGGCATCGGTGAACCGCCAGCCGAGGTCCGGGCTCTTTTCGCCGTAATCCATGTGGCCCCAGATCTGCATTCCGTCCAGCCGTTTTACATCATTGGTAAAAAAGTCGGCAATGTCTTCATAGGCCTTCCAGTTGACCGGAACCCCCAGATCATAACCGTACTTCTTCCGGAACTGCTCTTTGAGTTCCGGCCGCTGAAACCAGTCATACCGGAACCAGTACAGATTGGCAAACTGCTGGTCCGGGAGCTGATAGACCTTGCCGTCGGGACCGGTGGTGAAGCTGAGACCGATAAAGTCATCCAGATCCAGAGTGGGAAGGGTGAACTTTTTCCCCTCTCCGGCCATCCAGTCCGAAAGGGGTACGGCGGTGCCGTAGCGGTAATGGGTTCCGATGAGATCGGAGTCATTGACATAGGCATCGTAGAGATTCCGGCCGGTGCGCATCTGGACCTGGAGCCGCTCGATGAGGTCGCCCTCGCGGATGAGGTCATGGACCACCGAAATGCCGGTGATTTCCCGGAAGGCCCGGGCAAGAAACCGGGATTCGTAGACATGGGTGGGGATGGATTCGGATGCGACATAGATCTCCTGACCGC
>JBEPXL010000489.1:0-3514 GCA_041641935.1 Desulfobacteraceae bacterium
CTGTCAGCCGTAAAAATGGCTGTTCCGCCAGAGAGGCACTGTTTCTTGCCAAAAAGGCGGATGAAACGGAACTCTTCCGGAGTGCCACTGATATCAGACGCCGCCATTTCGGCGATGACGTGCAGCTCTGCATGATTCTCAATGCCAAATCCGGTGAATGCAGCATGGATTGCGCCTTCTGTTCCCAGAGCGGACACAACAGCGCACCGGTGAGCAGCTATCCGCTTCTGGAGTCCGGTGTCCTGACCCGGCGGATCGCGGCGGTGTCCGGCAATACGGTGCAGCACTGCGGCATCGTGACCAGCGGGGGCCGCCTGACAGGGGACGAGGTGACGGAAATCTGTGCGGCAGTCACCGCAGCAGCCGCTTCATCCCCGCTGCGGATATGCGGGTCGTTCGGCAGGCTTGGCGGAAACGATCTGGAGAGATTGAAACAGGCGGGGCTTTCCCGGTATCATCACAACCTCGAAACGTCCGAAGAATACTATCCCGCCGTCTGCACAACCCAGACCTGGGAGCAGCGCCGGAAAACCGTACAGATGGCGATGGAGGCCGGGCTGGACGTCTGCTGCGGCGGCCTGTTCGGACTCGGGGAGCGCTGGGAAGACAGAATCGGCTTTGCGATGACCCTGCGGGAGATGGGCATCCGCAGTATCCCCGTCAATTTTCTGCATCCCCACGAAGGAACCCCGCTGGCCGGTCAGCCGCCTCTGCAGGCTGATGAAGCCCTGCGGATCATTGCGGTCTACCGGCATCTTCTGCCGGACGCCACCCTGCGCGTCTGCGGGGGAAGGCCGACGGTGCTGAAAGAGAGGCAGCGTGATATCTTCGCTGCTGGTGCCAATGCCATGATGACGGGCGATTATCTCACAACCTCCGGACAGGTTCCGGATCATGATCTGGAAATGATTCGTGCGCTGGGGCTTTCCATCGCGACATAAGCAGTTTCGTGCAGAATCAACAGGAAAAGACGGTCCCGATGCGGGTAAAAAGTTCCTTGCATGCGAAAAAAATCACACCGTCACCGTTTGTCCGGGAAATTATTCAGACCGTTTCCGGGGATTATCTGGAGAAGGTGGTCCGTACGGTGTCGGTTCCGCGCCATTATGTCGCCGAAAAGGCGGACAATGAACAGATCGGCGAATGGCTCCGGCAGCAGATGACTGCATTCGGCTATCACGCCACGTATCAGGGCGCATACCGCAACATTGTCGCTGTACCGCAGGGGCCGTTGAAATCCCCGGTTCTTCTGGCGGGTGTCCATTATGACACGGTTCCGGGGTCGCCGGGGGCCGATGACAACGGGAGCGGCATTGCCGTCATCCTGGCATGTGCAAAATGCCTGTCCGAAACCCTGACGCCGGCTTCCACCGTTTTCGTACTGTTCAACCGGGAAGAGGAGCGGTTGAAGGGCAGCACGGAATTCATCCTCGATTACCTGCCGCAGATGGGAATCACCCTCGCAGAAAGCCACATCATGGAAATGGTCGGATACTGCTCCCGTGAACCCGGTTCCCAGCGACTTCCCGCCGGACTCCCCATCCGCATTCCCGACACGGGTGATTTTCTCGGCCTGATCGGCAACCGGCACACGGCAAAACAACTGGAGGATACCCTGCGCACTGCGGCAACGTATCTGGACGGGTTTCCGGTAATCGGTCTGGATATTTATCTGGGGCTGGAACAATATTTCCACGATCTCCTGAGAAGCGACCATGTCCCGTTCTGGCAGGCAAAGCTTCCTTCCATGATGTGGACCGACACCGCCGAATTCCGGAATCCGCATTATCACAGGGCTACCGACAGACCTGAAACCCTTGACTATTCCTTCATGAAAGCCGTTGCCCAGCTGCTGCTCAGCCGGATTTTACAACATGAGCTGCGGACGGCGGGATAAGAAAAACCGCTTTCTGAACGGTTGCTGCCGTCCGTCCGGATTTACCGGTATCCTTTCAGATAACCGGTCTTCGGATCAGACAGAATGTTCCGCCATGAGCCATAGACCGGATTCGGCAGAATAAACCATCGGCTTCCCCACCGGTCCCGGTACTGCTCTGTCAGTTCCCGGCGCTGTTCCGGAGAGACATCTCTCCGGACCTCCGGTATGAAATCCCCGAGGTCATCCCCGATGATCATCAGAATCCGGTGGGTTCCGGCAACAGCGGAACGACGGGGCGCTTTTTCGGAACCCCATTCCGGTTTTTCGTATTTCAGAAGCATCCGTGACGGATCAGGAGCCGGAAAATCCCGCTTTACCAGATTCCGGAGGGTGGCGTCCTTCCGGGGACACTCTCCCGCCGGGGTGTTTCGGGGACAGGAGCGGTTGGTAATGTAAAAGACGGTAACCCCTTTCTTCACGGCGGCTTCAACAAATTCCCGTGCCCCCGGAAGCGCTTCCGCCGCTGCCCGGCTGACCCAGTCCTCCCAGAGTGCCGGATCGAAGTTCCGGTTTTCCCGGACCAGTTGTGCGTTGAAGGGTGAATTGTCCAGAACCGTCTCGTCGACATCGAGGATCACCGCCGGCGGAAGGTTTTCATACCCCGATTCCTGCTCGATGGCGGCGGTCCAGGAGCGGTCCGCCAGTGCGTTGTCGAGCATCCGTTCCGCAGATTCATAACTCTGCATCGCCGCCGCCCGGTACTCCGCCGCCGTCTGAAGCCAGAGGATTGCGTCCTCTCCGGGATGCGTGGGTGTGGTTGTCGCGCATCCGGAAAAGAGGGAAACTGTACAGAGAAACAGAATACCTTTGAAAAGAAAATCCCGCATTGATCATCTCCTTGGCAAATATAAAAGCGCACATCCAGATCAATATCAGTACCCCAGCCGCACAATCTCCGTCTCCGTCACAATGGTCAGCGGCTCCGCCAGCATTTGCCGGGTCACCAGATTGTGATGAAACCGGACCAGCAGCACCTGGTTCTGCAGGTATTCCGGTGACAGCAGGGAAAAGAGATGGCAGGTGCCGGGATCAGTCGCCGAAGGACTGTCCGCCAGTACCAGCCGGTCGCCGGATGTGTCTTCCATGACGAGAACGTTTTCTGCGATGCCGATCCGCCGGTAGTGCAGCAGCATCAGTGGCGACTTGTCCGCGAGCGGAGACTTGATCTGGCTTTTGACCGCCTTGACCGCCGGGGCAAACCCTTTTTCCGCAAAAGAACGGATTTTCCGGTAATCCGCTGTCTCCGGTGACCGTGGAGACATTTCTTCCCAGCGGACCCGTGGATTCATGTCCCCCGGATAGATGAACAGTTCCTTCACCTGCGCCACATCGTAGACCGCGTCTTCCTCCCGGATCTGGCCTGCGGCGCGATAGGGCCGGAAATTCTGCGTCAGTTCCACACGCTCGTCGGACAGGTTGACCCAGATGCCGGTTTCGACAAATTCCTGACGGGCCGGATCATTTTCACTGCGGAAGGCGAGTTGCACCAGTTCCGCATTCTCCTGCACCATCCCCATGTCCCGCATTTCCCGGATCTGCCAGGCATGGCCGAGCCAGGCCGCGATGGTGCTGTCG
>JBEPXL010000490.1:0-3506 GCA_041641935.1 Desulfobacteraceae bacterium
TGCCCACCCTGGCCCTGTCGGACATTCAGCCGTTTCTAAATACCGTGGATGCCTCAAAGCCTTACGGCGCGCTGCCGGCCACCTGGTATGAGCAGCCGACCGCCGGTATTTTCTATTTTACGGCGGTTGCCGGTCTCGGCAAGCTTCCGTCGCGTCTGCTGCCGCTGGTGCCGTTTTTCTGCAACGCCTTCACCAAAATCGGCACCGCCCGGCGGGACTATACCGACATGGCCCGGCTGCTGGATCTCTACACCGGCGGCATGGGCCTCTCCCCCCATGCCAGAACCAGGTTTGACGGTCCCGGCGACTGTACCCCCTTCGTCACCTTCAGCGGAAAATGCCTGGAGCGAAACGAGTCCCGGTTGTTCGAGATTGTCGATGAGTTTCTGACTGACTTCAATTTCGCCGACCTGAACCGGCTCAGGAATCTCCTGCTGGAATACCGCTCTTCCCTGGAGTCGATGGTGGTCCGGAGCGGGCACAGCTTCGCCATTTCCCTGTCGGCCCGCCATTTTTCCACCACCCGCTATCTAAACGAAATGTGGAGCGGCATCCATCATCTCCGGGCAATCAAGGAAATCACCGAAGACCTCTCCGATGAACGGCTCCGGGAACTCTCCGCCGATCTGGTGGACATCGGAAAACAGATCTTCACACAGCGGAATTTGAAACTGGCGCTGGTGGGGGAAGATTCCGCCCTGACGGCGGCGGTGACCCCGCTGGAAAATATCCTGCGGAAACTGCCGGAGGGTGAAACCGATGCCTACGGACCGCCGGACATCTCCCTGGGTGACGAACTGCCCAAAGAAGGATGGAGTACCACCACGGCTGTCTCCTTTGTCGCCCGGACCTTCCGGACGGTACGGATGGAACATCCAGACGCACCGGCCCTTGCGGTCATCTCCAAAATGCTCCGGTCCCTCTACATTCACCGGGAAATCCGGGAGCGGGGCGGGGCCTACGGCGGGTATGCCATGTACAACCGGGAAGACGGCCTTTTCGGCTTTGCTTCCTATCGTGATCCCCATATCGTCAATACCCTCAATGTCTACACCAGCGCGGCGGAGTTTATCCGCTCCGGCCAGTATGCCGATGAGGATATCAAGGAGGCGATTCTCCAGGTCTGCTCGGAGATCGACCGTCCGGATCCGCCGGGACCGGCGGCCCGGAAAGCCTTCTACCGCCAGTTGATCGGGCTTTCGGACGAGGCCAGAAACCAGTTCAAGTCCCGGCTCCTTTCGCTGGACAGGGAGCAGGTACTGGACGTTGCCGGACGGTATTTCATCATCGAACCGGAGCAGATGGCCGAAGCGGTCATCTCCAGCGCGGATCATCTCCAGCAGGCCAACGAGAAGCTGGACCGTCCTCTGGCGATCCACCGGATCTAGCATGGAGACCATCAACCGCATTGCCGTCATCGGGGCCGGGGCGATGGGATCGCTTTTCGGGGCCATGCTCTCTGCAGCGGCGGAGGTGGTCCTGATCGATCCGGCCCGGGAGCACATGGCGGCCATCCGGCGGGACGGGGTGCAGATCGAATCCGGGGACGGAAGCCTTCGGAGTGTTTCCCTGACAGCGACCACAGATCCCTCACAGGCGGAAACGGGCTTCGATCTGGCGATTGTCATGACCAAAGCGTGGGCCACCCGTGAGGCGGCCCGCACGGCCCGCTCCCTCCTGCGGAAAGACGGACTGGCTCTGACCCTGCAGAACGGGGTCGGGAACCGGGAAATGATCGCCGGGGTGCTGGGACCGGAACGGGTGCTTGCCGGTGTGACCGCCCATGGCGGAACCCTTCTCGGCCCTGGCCGCGTCCGTCATG
Organism: Desulfobacteraceae bacterium; assembly: GCA_041641935.1. Classification (GTDB taxonomy): domain Bacteria; phylum Desulfobacterota; class Desulfobacteria; order Desulfobacterales; family Desulfococcaceae; genus JBEPXL01. The sequence goes on from JBEPXL010000490.1 coordinate 1,823, forward strand.
CAGGCCGGGGTCCGACACGGATCGCCGGCGGTGCGGAAGTGCCGGAGGCGGCGGCAGAGCAGGTGATGGCGGTTTTCCGGGCAGCCGGCATCGAGGTAACCCTTGCCGAAAATCTCGACAGCACGATCTGGGGCAAACTCATCGTCAATGTGGGCATCAATGCCCTGACCGCTCTTCTCCGCGTTCCCAACGGTGTACTGGCGGAGGCGCCACGATGTGAACGGATTCTGGCCCAGGCGGTGGCGGAGGCTGTGACGGTGGCGGAAGCGCTGGGAATTTCCCTGCCGTATGAAGATCCGGTCGAACATGTCAAAACCGTCTGCCGGGAAACCGCTGCCAACCGGTCGAGCATGCTTCAGGATGTGCTCCGGGGCGCCAGGACCGAGGTGGATGTGATCAACCGCGCCGTGGTCCGAAAAGGGGCGGCGATGGGCATATCCACGCCCTGGAACCAGTTTCTGTCCGAAATGATCGAGGCCCTGGAGGCGACACCGGATCATCGAATCAACGGCTGCGACTGAGAAAGCCGTAACACGGCTGCGGAGGAGAAAAAAATCATGACACAGAAGAAAACCATCCCGGACATCCGGGCACGGAAACAGACCGGCCAACGGATTACCATGCTCACCGCCTATGACGCCCCCTGGGCGCAGATGGTGGACCGGGGCGGCATCGATATCATCCTGGTCGGCGACTCCCTCGGCATGGTCGTGCTGGGATACGAAGATACGGTATCGGTCACCATGGCGGAAATGCTCCACCACATCCGTGCGGTGACACGGGTGGTGAAAAGCGCTCTCGTGGTGGGGGACATGCCCTTCGGTTCCTACAATGTCTCGCCGGAACAGGCCGTTGAAAATGCCAATCGGATCATGAAAGAGGGAAGGGCCGACGCCGTCAAGCTCGAAGGGGGAAACACCATGGCGCCCGTGGTGGAAGCCATTGTCCGGGCCGGCATTCCGGTGCAGGGCCACATCGGCCTCACGCCGCAGACCGCATCGGCCCTGGGCGGATTCAAGGTGCAGGGCAAAAGCGCCGAAGCCGCCGGGGTGCTGGTCAATGACGCCCGCGCTCTGGAGAAAGCGGGCTGCTTCTCCCTGATTCTGGAAGCCATTCCAGCGCCCATCGCCCGGATGGTGACGGATGCGGTATCGATCCCCACCATCGGTATCGGCGCAGGGGCGGACTGTGACGGGCAGGTGCTGGTGACCTATGACATGGTGGGGCTCTTCGACCGGTTCACGCCGAAGTTCGTGAAACAGTATACAAAGATCAGCGATACCGTGTCCGAAGCCATTGCCGCCTTCAAGGCGGATGTGGAAGAACAACGGTTTCCGGCCGAGGAACACAGCTTTACCATCAAGGCCGAGGAACTGGAAAAAATTGTACTGGAGAAGATCGTCCCACGGACGGACCGGGATACGTAAGGCGGTATGTGAAAATCAAGATCCCGCTGAAGTGACGATAGAATTGCAGTCACAACGGAAAAAACTTTACCGCTTGATCTTCTTCAGATATTCTTCGATCTCTTCCGGTTTGAGTCCCTTCAGCCGGTCCTCCGGTTCTAATCCCTTCAGGCGATCCTCTGGTCTTAATCCCTTCAGGCGGTCCTCCGGTCCTAATCCCTTCAGGCGGTCCTCCGGTCCTAATCCCTTCAGGCGGTCCTCCGGTCTTAATCCCTTCA
>JBEPXL010000491.1:0-3502 GCA_041641935.1 Desulfobacteraceae bacterium
CGGACTGATCACCGAACGCCATTTCCTTTCCGCCAGCCGCCCCTGGCCCGGCTATCAGACCGATTACCGGCCTCTGATCGAATTCGTCAGAACCAATGGTCTTCCCGTGATTGCCGCCAATGCACCGCGCCGGTATGTCAACCGGGTATCCCGTCTGGGACCGGATGCGCTGGACGACCTGCCTGCGGCGGCAAAGGAATGGCTGCCGCCGCTTCCGTATGGCGAGGCGACGCCGGCCTACCGGGAGAAATTTCACCGGTTCTTTGTGGATGTGACGGGGGCGGATGTCTTTGTCCATGACGGGGAAAATGGAGAAGACGCTGAAATGCAAAATCTGGAACTGTCCGAGACGGCCAAAGCCAAGCGGGAGAAGGATTTTGACCGGCTGCTGTCCGCACAGTCCCTCTGGGATGCGGCCATGGCCCACGCCATCGGACGGGTCATCCGGAGACAGCCGGAGTCGCTGATTCTCCACATCAGCGGTAAATTTCACAGTGAAGAAGGGCTGGGCATTCCCGAGCATGTGGATGACTATCAGCCGGGGACGAAATTCAGGACTGTGGTGATGGATACTTCGGAAAACTTTACTGCATTCGATCCGGCTTACGAAGGACGGGGCGATTTCGTGATTCTGACGGACCCTGACCTGCTGAAAGCGCGGAAGCCCCGTCATCATCCCTGATCCACCGTTCTTCCTTCTGATCCGGGGGCAGCGTCCGGTGCGGGACGCCGCCCTTTTTTCTCCAGCGTTCCTCCGGTGCACAATCGCGGCTGTTCCGCGGGGTCTTTGATATAGATCAAAGACCCTGCCCTCCTTTCCCTGTATAAATGAAGCTGCAATGATCAAAGAAAACGGTTTCCGGTACGCAGCTTCCATTGGACTGTGGTTGCCGGAACAACAGAGAAAGGAGAATCATCATGAACGATACAATTCAGGTCAATCTGTTCGGATCACTGGGAAAGGAACGGGTGCAGTACAGCGAACTTCCGAGTCCTCTTACGCTGGATACTCCCACACCACTGGCCGATGTGCTGGAACGGCTTGAGATTTCGGTGAACCGGGTGCAGCTGGTCATGGTCAACCACCGGGCGGTCAAAGGAAACGCCACCATTCATCCGGGAGATCGGGTTGCGCTGTTTCCCAGAGAATATCCCATCTTTGTGGACTGGAATTCCTACCGGCTGTAACCGGCAGAGAAACCATCCGCATCCGGTTCCGGTGGATGCCGTCTGCGGGTGACGGCACATCTTCCATACGTCATATTGACACCTTCGGGGCTTGTCGTAGCTTATACGGAGCAGGAAAAGATACAACAACCCATTCCCAACAGGAGGAGAAGACATGCCGAAAGCGATTGTAATTCATGAAACCGGCGGCCCCGAACAACTGAAGTGGGAGGAGTATGATCCCGGACGCCCGGAAAAGGGGGAAGTGCTTCTGCGGCAGGAGGCGGTGGGGCTCAACTTTATCGATGTCTATCACCGGACCGGACTCTACCCGCTGCCGGAACTGCCGGCCGTGCCGGGAATGGAGGGGGCGGGGATTGTGGAAGAAGTCGGCGAAGGCGTCACCGAGGTTGCTGAAGGGGACCGTGTCGCCTATGCGGGCCTGCCGCCGGGGGCTTATGCCCAGGTACGGCGGATTCCGGCCCATCGTCTGGTGAAACTGCCGGATGCCATTTCCACCCGCCAGGCGGCCGCCATGATGCTCCAGGGCATGACCGCCCGGTATCTGCTCCACGGCTGCTATCCGGTCCAGCGCGGTGATACGATCCTGATTCATGCGGCGGCCGGCGGCGTCGGTCTCATTGTCTGCCAGTGGGCCAAAGCCATCGGCGCAACGGTGATCGGCACCATGGGAAGTCAGGAGAAGGCGGAACTGGCAGCATCCCACGGGTGTGACCATCCCGTCATCTACACCAGTGAGGACTTTGTGGAACGGGTCAGGGAAATCACCGGCGGCAGGGGCGTCGATGTGGTCTATGATTCGGTCGGGCAGTCCACCTTCATGAATTCCCTGGACTGTCTCCGTCCCATGGGGATGATGGTCTCTTTCGGTCAGGCATCAGGGCCGATCGAATCGTTCAATCCGGCCATCCTCGGCGCAAAGGGATCACTTTTTCTGACCCGGCCCAGCCTGATGGCCTACACGGCGAAACGGGAAGACCTGCTCGCCCATGCCCGCGATCTCTTCGAGGTGGTGGAGAAACAGGCGGTCAAAATCCCGGTCCGTCAGACCTATCCCCTTTCCCGGGCGGCCCAGGCCCACCGCGATCTGGAAGGCCGCAACACCAAAGGTTCCACGGTGCTGCTGCCGGAGGAATAATTCCTTCTTTCCCCCGCTCTGTCTGTAATTCCTGCCCATTCCTGCTGAACGACAGCCCCCGCCGGCGGGACTGCCGTTCAGCGCATTCCGCATCTTTTTCTGCTGTTTATCTTTAGTTGTTGGGAACTTGCGTTGATTGTGGTATAAATGAAGGCATTCTTTTCAAAAATACGACAATCCTTTTCTCTGCTGAGGACGCAATGGCTGATCACCCGCTTGCAGAAGTTTTCGGTTTCCCCCCTGATAATCTGTCGGAAGAAGCAGAACGGTTCCGGAATAACCGTCTGTGTCCGTACAACAACAAAGTTCCCTCCTGTACAAAAGACAAGGCTCAGGATCCCCTTGGCGTGTGCAGCATTCATGCAGAAGGCGGTATTGCAGTTACCTGTCCGATCCGGTTTCGTGAAAACTGGTTGATGATTGAAAATGCCGCCAAGTTCTTCTTTTCTCCCGGAACGTCCTGGACCTCGCTGCAGGAAATCAGGCTCAATGATGCAAACGGGGTATCGGCGGGAAATATTGATTTTGTTCTGGTTTCTTATGATGAACATGGGCAGGTGACGGATTTTGGATCGCTCGAAGTGCAGGCAGTCTACATCTCCGGAAATGTCCGGCGGCCGTTCTCGTACTACATGGAAGACCGGAACGAAAGGCAGCATATGGTCTGGCGCAAAACCACCGTCCGGCCTGATTATCTCTCCTCGTCACGGAAACGGCTTGTTCCGCAAATGATCTACAAAGGCAATATTCTCAAAGCGTGGAATAAAAAACAGGCTGTGGCCCTGCACAAATCCTTTTTCGATACACTTCCCGATCTTGTCTCCGTGCCAGCCGGGGAGGCCGAAATCGCATGGCTGATTTATGACCTTCGTGCGGACAAGACGGAAAACCGGTATCATATCGATCACATTCGCACAGTCTATACAAGCTACACTGCTGCTCTTGAAAAAATCGTTACGCCGTCTCCCGGATCTCTGGATGGATTTGTAGAGGTACTGCAGAGAAAGCTGGATGAAAAATTGGAAAATGGTAAGCCGGATGCACCGGCACTGGATGATATTATCATCAGGTAAGAGATCTTATGTCCATACATATACAAAATTCATTTGCCTTCAGATTTTCGGATTCCGATCAACCAGAACAGAATTCCTCGAATGAACGGCAAGTGATCGATAC
>JBEPXL010000492.1:0-3502 GCA_041641935.1 Desulfobacteraceae bacterium
CCCGCCAGACCAGCACCCCGGCGCTGAAAGCCAGGGTGACGCCCATGACCGAATAGAGGGTATAGGCGACGGCCGTCCGGTCCAGAAAGGCAGGACTTCTGAGGCTTTCCATCAGAAAATAGGTCGTGAAGAAATTGGGAATGCCCAGAATCAGTCCCCGGATCAGTGCCTTCCGGTCCGGAGAAATTCGCTGCGCCAGGACAACGCCCCATGCCGGCAGGTTTGAGAAGGTGAAGATCAGGGTGACAAACAGAAACTTCTCCGACGCCGGACCCATCCGGTTGAACAGGTTCACCCAGAGATCGGCCAGGCCGAACCAGAAGGCAAGCAGCGGCAGAAACCAGATCGACCGGTTCCCCGTCGCCTGTTCCAGCTCCGAAGACCGGACCGGATGAAAGAGGTAGAGAGCGAAAAAGGTCGCCAGCAGTCCCAGGCTGTTGTTCAGGTCCATCCGCTCGTTGAGAAAGATCAGCGCGAAGAGAACCGGCACACTGAGCGACAGCCGGCAGGCGGTCCCGGCCAGGGACATGCCATACTGCCGGATCCCCCACATCAGAAGATAAAACCCGCCGGGCCAGAGAACCCCGCCCCCCAGCCCCAGAAACAGGGTTTCGGTACTGATGCCGTCAACACCGCCGCCCCTGAGCGTAAAGGCCCATCCGAGAAAAGAGGCGGAAATATAGTTGGCGGCAATGACCACCTGGGTGTTGATGCCGCGTGTCTCATTGATCTTTACCAGTACGCTGATGGTAAAGGAGGCGAGGATGGCGAGAACGAGGTAGGTCATTGTTTCCTTTTCCTGAATGATGGATATCCATACTTTGAAAAACCTGTACCATACAGGTTCCGGGGCATCCTGTCTACCGGTGATTTGAGATGGCGCTGCAGAGGATAAATAGAAATACTTAAATAATAATTAGAGGTTGTAAAATAATTCTTTTAACAAAAATCTGATGATCATCCCTTTTCAAAAAACTGATTCTGTAGTATGCAGTCAGTTCCTTCAACATCTGTTATACCGGAATTGCGGAGAGGAGATCGTCCATCAATGATGTAATTTCTGCTGCTGAGTCTCTTCTGCTTTTTCCGCTGTTATGGACAATCACTCCGTTTTGAACTGATTGAGAAGAATAAAAAGAACTATTTTCTTCGTTTCGCACTGGCTTCCATATCCTGTCTTTCCTGGTTGAAATGTCAATATTTTCATGTGTCTGACTGGTTCTGTTCATCATATTCTTATTCCTGAAAGCATATTGTTCCGGAGTGATTTTTTATCTTACGCAGTATAGGTGCTTCAGATATTTTTCAGGATGATCAAGGCAAACAGGAATTTTCAGCCATATTCGATGAATGCCGCTTTTCTGTATCCGGTAATCGGAATCATCATTCTCCTGTTCAGTTCCTCCTCCCCCGCCAGGGAGACGACCTACCGGATTGGCCCGAAGGATGTTCTGCATCTGACGATTTATGCCGGTGGAGAGAAGCAGCGGGAAATCGAGATGGTGGTCTCCAGCCGCGGAAAGGTGAATGTTCCCTTTCTCGGTGAAATGTCTGCAGAAGGCCTGGAGGTGAATGAACTGGCCCGGCAGATTGCGGAGCGACTGACCGGGGACTATTTCATTGAACCCGAGGTGCATCTGTACGTCAAGGAATACCACAGTCTGCGATATTATATTGCCGGTGCGGTCAATGAACCGGGATTTTATGAAATCAATGAAAAACCGACATTGCTGGAACTGATCGCCCGTGCGGGAGGGGTGCTGCCGGAAAGAGGCAATCTGGCCTATATTCTGCGGGATGCGTCGGAACAGGTCGAAGAAGGTGCGGACGTTGCACAGCTGTTGTCGCAGGGTAGACCCCTGACGGTGGCGTTGCGGCGTCTTCTGGATGAAGGGGACATGACGGAAAACAAAATGCTCCGGACCGGTGATGTCGTGTTTATTCCGTATGAAGATGCACTCGATGTTGCCGAATCGAAAATCTATGTGGGAGGAGAGATCAGAAATCCCGGCCTGTATCGGTATCAACCCGGACTGACCGCTCTCAATGCCTGCCTGATGGCCGGTGGATTTGATAAATTTGCCGCCCCGAACCGGACACGGATTATCCGCCGGGAAAACGGAAAGCAGCTGATTCTCAAGATCAATCTGAACGATGTGAGCAAGGGAAAGCGGCCTGATGTTCAACTCAAACCGGGGGATCGGATTTATGTTCCGGAATCATGGTTATGAAAAGTTCCCAGGAAAAATAAAGGATGATGAACTACACAGAAGCCGGACAGATACAGCATCTTGGCGACTATCTCAATATATTGAGACGGCGAAGCTGGATAGTGGCTTTCTGTACGATCATCATTACCATACCGGTTGTTCTGTATACGCTGCTGACCCGACCTGTCTGGCAGAGTACGGCAACCCTTCTGATTGAAGGGGAACCCCTCACCTCTCCGCTGACAGGGGAGCGGCGCAATTATGAACCGGATAACTTTCTCGACCTCACCTTCAAAACCCATTTTCATCTGATCTCCTCCCGGCCGGTACTGGAGCAGGTGATTGACAGACTGTCGCTGGATGAGCCGGAACTGGAGATAGTTTCGCTCCGCTTCTTTCTGTCCCGGCTGAAAAAGTGGATACGGACCCGCCTTGGCAGGGAAAAACTGCTGAATCCTGAAGAACAGCGGATACGGCTGGTGGAAAAACTGCAGAAAAAGGTCAGTGTCCACGCCGTCCGGAATACACGACTGGTCAGGATCAGTGTCCGGGATCATCTTCCGGAACGGGCAAAGGAGATTGCCAATGCCGTGGCCGAAGCCTATATCGCTTTCAGTGCCCGGGACCGGCTCAGTGGTTCGGACAGCAGTCTTGGCCAGATGAACCGGCAGCTTCAGGAAGTGAAAAAACGGCTGGAGGCGGCGGAAAGGGCATTTCTGGCTTACAAGGAAGAGGAAAATATTTTTTCTATTGAAGGGCGTCAGAAAATCATTCTGCAGAAGATCGAGGAAATCAATGACGGATATGTGCAGGCAAGGAATCAGCGTCTTGAACTGGAAACCCGCCTGCGGAAACTCGAAGAACTGGAAAAAGCGTCGGGCATTGATACCGCTGCGGCCAGTATCCGTACCCTGATCGATAACCCCCTGATTGAAACCCTGTACGGACAGTTGCTGGAAACAGAGGTGGAACGCTCCCATCTGGAAAAAGTCTTCGGGCCGAAACATCCGAAGATGCTGCAGCTGGAAAACAAAATCGAGAACCTGCGGATGAAGTTTGTGGCAGAGGTCGGCAAAGAGATCGACAGCATGCAATCGAAACAGGCGGTTCTCCGGTCACGGGAACGGCTTCTTCAGCAGACCATTTCCGAATTCGAGGCCGAAGCCCAGGAAATGAATCAGAAGGAACTGGGCTATGTCATACGCCGGCGGGAAGTGGAGACGAACCGCGAACTGTACAATACCCTTCTGGCCCGGATGAAGGAGATCGATGTAACAGACGACATCGATGTT
>JBEPXL010000493.1:0-3489 GCA_041641935.1 Desulfobacteraceae bacterium
ATCATACCCCAGCAAAAGCGGCGGACTGACCGCCACCAGTCAAATAAGCGCCGAAGAAATCACCGCCGATCAACTGGACGCGCTGCTGGTTCCGGGCGGCTGGGCCCCGGACAAACTGCGCCGTGATCCGAACATCCTGCAGCTGGTCCGGGACATGAACACACAGGAAAAAATCATCGGACTGATCTGCCATGCCGGATGGGTGGCGGCCAGTGCGGGAATCTGCAAAGGCAAACGGGCCACCGGCAGCAAGGGGATCAGGGATGACATGGAAAACGCCGGCGCCACATGGGTGGACGAGCCCGCCTTCCGGGAAGGAAATCTGGTGTGGGGCCGTGTGGTGGAAGACATACCCGATTACTGCCGGGAACTGGTCAAGGCGCTTTCCGGCTGAATCCCGACGCCATTGTTGCCCTCCCCGGAAAGCCGGTTCTCCAGCGCGGTGATCCTGCCAGTATCCATAGCGGTTTCGGCATGGCCGAAAAAAACCGGCCATTTTTCCAAATGGCCGGTTTTGAATGAAACCCTATATACCGCAAAAGGACTGCTTCTGCTGTATCAGTGCTTCCCTTTTCCTTTCTGTTTTATTTTCACCTTGTGCTTATACTTGCCGTGCCCGCCCTTCTGTTTCACTTTCACCTTCACTTTTTCCTGAATCTGCGCTTTTTGCTGAACCTGTATCTGCTGCTGATATCCGATCGCCTTTTTAGCCTGACCGGGAGGATACTTCTGTATGATCTCCTGATGTATGGTATAGGGAGCCGCCGTCTGCAGATCAAGTCTGACCGCTTCATTCCTGTTGATCTGAAGGGAAGCCGGCAGCGACTTTACAGACTGCCACTGATTGTTCAACTGGTAGAAGTAGAGTCCCCTGGCGGTGTCATGGTATACAGAGGAGGAAGGATAATACTGGTAGTGATATGTTGTCGTCTGCACCTGCCCTGCTGCACCGGAATCAGGATAAGTCTGCCGGATTTCCTGATGATACTGAAACGGTTTTTCCGTGTTCATGTCCAGTTCCACGAACTCATCCAACCGCGCCTGCAGTTCCCCGGGAAGCGCAGCGGCTTTTTCCCATTGTCCGTTGACGTTGTAAAAATATTGCTTTCTTCCTTCATCAAAATAGACCGAGGCATCCGGGTAATACCGATATTGATATTCATATGTCACCGTCTGACTTCCCGAAGGGGCTGAAGACGGAAGGTTCCCCTGCATCTGCTGTGTTACCACGGAAGAACCCGAAGAAGAAGAAGAACTTACCCCGGACTGCTGCTGCACGACAACAGACTGTGCCACACCGGGATAGAGCGTAACCACCCGCTGATGAAGCTCATGGGGCGTGGTCGTCGCAAGGTCTACAGTGACGAATTCACTGAGGCTGTCCTTTATTTCCCGGGGAAGTGTCTGTGCTTTCTGCCAGTTCCCGCTGGTCTGATAGAAAAACAGCTCTTTGGCCTTGTCAAAATAGACGCCCGCATCCGGATAATAGAGATAGGTGCGGAGATTCCCATCGGCTGAAGTCTGCACGGCGTCAGCAGAACCGGCCCCCTGTCCCGAAGAATCTGTCCGGGAGGAATAAAGCCGGGTCACTTCCTGATGGAACTGCTGCGGCGTATTTCCGAACTGTTCCAGCGTGACCGACTGGCCGAGGCCGCTTTTTAAACCCGCAGGAAGGCTCTGCGCCTGAACCCACTGCCCGTTGACCAGATAAAAATAGAGATTCCGGGTGGTATCGAAATAGACATTGGACTGTGGATAATAGTGGTACTTGTATTTGTACGTCTGTTTTTGTTTGTATTGAACATGTGTTTTGGATTTTGCCCGACGTCCGTGTGCCGGCGCCCAGGGCGGCGGGTCCGCAAGAGAGGGCACGGCTGTCGATAAAACAAATACCATACTGACAGCCATCGCAATTCCCGAATTCAGTTTCTTCATTTTTTCTCCTTTATGATGTAGTACTGTTCCATATAACTTCCTTTTCCTGAAAGAAAACAAGCAAAGATGATACCATAGAAGCAACTCACCGGCCAGACCGGCACATCTTCCTGATATTCTTTCGCCCGTCATCAGACATCGAATCCGGACAGTACCATAACCATCTTTCCCGGAGACCATTCCGCACTAAAAGCGTTTTCAACTCTTAAATATTTTTAATATCAGGTCATATCTTCCACATCCGGAATTTTCTCTCTTTTCCGGCATCATTGACGCAGACAGATAAGGTCTTTCTGCCGAAAATGTACCCGGTTGGACGAATTGCACATACTGCTTATTGTATTGTGCAATGGCTTTACTTGAGAGGCATCCATCAGCAGAGAACCCAGCCCCTGAAGGAGGCACAACCACACGGGACTATGAAATCAGAGGAGGTCGTTACCATGCGCTCAGCACCTTTTTATTATATACTGCTCGTGATCTGCCTGGCATTAGCAGGCATACTCTCCGCAGTACCGGCCATCGCACTGGCCGAATGCGAATCGCCCGCAGAACCGACGCCCGCCATGACCGAAGGGCCTTACTATAAATCCGGTACTCCCCGGCGAACATCCCTTCTCACGCCGGATATGGAAGGACAGCGCATTGTCATTACCGGACAAGTCCTTTCCACAGACTGCCGTCCCCTTGACAATGCCCGTCTCGATTTCTGGCAGACCGACGCCCGGGGGCGATATGACCATGACGGGTACAGGCTGCGCGGGCATCAGTTTACCGATGAAAACGGACAGTACCGGCTGGAAACCGTAGTGCCGGGAACCTACTCCGGGCGAACCGAGCATATTCATGTCAAAGTGACGCCGCCGGGTGGTTCCGTTCTGACGACACAGCTCTTTTTTCCCGGCGCACAGGGCAATGAAAGGGACTGGATTTTCGATTCCCGCCTGCTGCTGGATCTGCAGCAGAACGAGGGAAGGATAAAAGGAGAATTCGACTTTATTGTACCGGGGAAGAAATAAGTACTCTGTACCTGATTTTGTAGGGGCAATCCCCCTGTGGTTGCCCCGGCAAAGGGCAGGCACGGGGGCCTGCCCCTGCAGATGTCAGAAAATCTTTGATGAGGTTCATAAACCTGAAAACAACCAAAAAGAAGCCGGAAGTCAGCCGGAGCGAAAGAAAGCACTGAAAGAAAGGAGATGCCAATGAAACTGCAACTGAACGGCAAGACAGCACTGGTAACCGGATCGACCCTGGGAATCGGATTTGCCACGGCAAAACTGATGGCGGAAGAAGGCGCCTCCGTTGTCATTAACGGACGGTCGGAAGATCATATGGAAGAGGCACTGAAGCGGATCAGGGAAGCGGTTCCGGAGGCTGACGTGAACGGTGTCGTCGCCGATCTGTCTGACGCGGCAGGTGTCGGGGAACTGACACGGCAGGTTCCGGCACTGGATATTCTGGTCAACAATCTCGGGATTTTCGAACCCAGAGCCTTTGAAGAGATCACCGACGAGGACTGGTTACGGTTCTTCGAGGTCAACGTCATGAGCGGCA
>JBEPXL010000494.1:0-3480 GCA_041641935.1 Desulfobacteraceae bacterium
CGACAACTCGATCCGGCTCCGTCCCCCGTCTTCCAGCGTATCGCGGATCGCCGACAGGCCGTCATAAAAGGCCGACAACTGGGCCACCACCTGGCTCAGCGGGTCACGTCCGTCCATTCCCCGGAACAACAGGTTCTTCCGGAACGTCTTTTTTATCTCCTCCCACCGGGCCGCCTCGGTTTCCTTCATCCATCCCGTCAGTTCCTTGAACTTGAGCAGATTCGCCTCGGCCCCTGTGGCCAGGGTCTGTGCTTCCTGTTCATAGTGGGACAGAATCAGCGTCCGGAGTTCCTCCTCGTTCATCACCGGAACCACCTTTTCCGCCATCCGGTTCATGTTCCGGTAGGAGCCCTGCAGACGGAACGGCGGTTCCGTGCGGTATTCATCCGCCTGGGCCGCCGAGGCGATGTAGGCCTGATTGACCCGGAGAATCACATCCCGCAGCGTGATCAGCTTCGCCATCGTGGAGACCATCTCGTTCAGTTCCTCGGCCCCGTAACTCCCCTCCAGTTCGACCCCTTCCCGTTCCCCGGTTTCCGCGATCCGGATGATCCCGTAAATATCCTTCTGGCTCTGGCCCGCCAGACGTTCCAGCACCGGATTGGAGGTGAGCGCGTTTTCCAGATAACTCAGTACAAAGGCGTCATAAGTGTCACCGATGATGTCCCCCAGGTTGTACGTATCGGCCCGGTTGGCCAGCATGTCGGGAATCCGGAACTTTTCCCCGCTTTCGGTGTAGGGATTCCCGGCCATCACCACCGCCACCTTTTTTCCCCGGAAGTCGTAGGTCCGGCTCTTTCCCTTGTAGACACCTTCTATCCGTCGCTGGGCATCACAGAGGGAAATGAATTTCTGCAGAAACTCGGGGTTACAGTGCTGGATATCATCGAGATAGATCATGACATTGTCCCCCATTTCCAGGGACAGATTCAGCTTTTCGATCTCCTCCCGTGCCCCGGCGTTGGGGGCCTGGGCCGGGTCCAGGGAGGTGACCGCGTGTCCCAGGGAGGGACCGTTGATCTTCATGAAAATGATGCCCAGCCGGTTGGCGAGATATTCCATCAGGGTTGTCTTGCCGTAGCCCGGCGGTGAAATGAGCAGCAGAAGTCCCATCCGGTCAGCCCGCTTCTCTTCCCCGGCTGTGCCGATCTGTTTGGCCAGGTTGTCGCCGATCAGGGGCAGGTAAACCTGGTTGATGAGCCGGTTCCGGACAAAGGCCGAAAAGACCCGGGGACGGAACTCCTCCAGCCGCAGTTCTTCGCGCATCCGGGCGGTCAGCTTCTTTTTCATGTCGCCGTACCGCCGGAAGAGGGGAACCACCTCCTGTTCATACCGTTCCAGCTTTGCAGCAAAATGGTGGTAATTGAGTTCGTACACCCCGTTCCGGATCACCGGATGATCCCCGAGCATTCCTTCGATCCGGGCCGTCACCTGTACACTTTCCCCGTCCGTCCGCCGGTCATCTCCGGTAAACAGAAGGACTGCCGCCTCGTCCGCATAATCGACCGCGTCGGTTCCCCAATGCTCCGTTTCACCTGCGATATACCCGTTGATCCAGTCCCGCAGCAGCTCAAATTCCGCTGCGGGCACGCTCCGGAGCCGTTCCCGTGCACGGTCCAGCCGGTCCGCCACACCTTCGCCCAGAAGATGGTTCCGGAACCCTTCTGCAATCTCCCGGGCGGTCCGGCTCACCACAAACCGGTCTCCGGTGGCTTCCTCCTGCCGGTTCTCTGTCTCACCGCCGGTCAGTTCCGCAAACAGATATCCTGCCGCCACCGGGGCCAGGGTTTCCGGAAACAGGCCGCTCTTCTCCGCGAAATCGGCCAGCCGGGTTTCCAGTTCTTTCAGATAACTTTCCTGGGTCCGCTGCCCCGGAAAGACATGGGTCATCAGACCGAAGGCGCTCAGCCGGTCGGCCAGAAGCTGCCGGTTCGTCTCGTCGGCCCAGGCCTGAAAATAGACCGCCCAGAAGAGCCGCGCCATGGCCCGTGCCTGTGGCGGATGCCGGAGCAGACCGGCTTCATCCCGGATGCGGAACAGGGAACTGATCAGCTTTGCTCCGTCCTGGTCGTGAATCCCTTTGATGTATCCTTCTTCGTAGCGGGGACCCATGAACTCCCGCACCGCCGCCAGCCGGTCCTCATCGGTGTATTCCCGCCAGATGGCCGCCCGGGCCGGGTCCGCCAGTTCCTTCAGCATCTGCCATGCAAGGTATTCCCCCCGGTAGACTTCACCATTCTCCGCGACGGTGGTCATGTCCCAGACGGGACTTGTTTCCGCAAAGGCCGGGTCCGTGATCGGCGCGGAGAAATCCGTTCCGGTGAGATGGAAAAGCGCCTGTCCGTCCCGCTGCACCACTGTCAGGTCCAGGTTCTGTGTATTGACCGAAAACCGGTGGCGGCCAAACTGGATCAAGTTGACCCCGTCGGCATAGAGATCCTGCCGGTCTTTGAGCTGGCGGACCGTATCTTCCCGGATCGTCCTGAGGCGGGACTGGATATCGTCGGCCTTGACCGTATCGCCCAGTTCCTGAAGCTGGGTTACGATATCCCGTACCTTGCCCACCATCAGATCCGAGGCAAAGTAGCCGTTGACGGCATTGAGATCATCCAGTGCGCCGGCACGGGTCTGAATGCCGCTGAGAATCCGGTCGGCCAACCGCGTCAGCGCGCCCGCCCGCCGGTTCCGGGCCTCGACCAGGTTCAGCTTTTTCGATTCAAAGGCGGTATAGACCTCGTCCCGCTTTTCAGAGAGCTGCACCACGAACTCGTCAAAATCGGCGAAACGGCCTTCCAGTTCCTCGACCGTGATCATCACCCGGGTCAGATACTCGTCACACCGTTCGGGTGTATCGCAGATGTCGAGATAGTTGACCACACTCTGGTTCAGCAGCTTCATCTGGGCATTGAATTCGGCTTCGCCCTCGGCCTTCCGGATCTGCTTCTTCCGGTTCCGGAGCCCTGCCTTTACCTGATTGAGACGGCTGTAAATGATGGAAATGGCATCGATGATCTGTGTGGTCCGGGTGGGGTCGTCGATCTTCAGATTCCCCACGATTTCAATGAGCATTTCCAGTTCTCCGGATGCTGCGGTAATGTCCTTTTCCAGTTCTTCGGCTTCGGCGGTCCGGGTGAAGGATTCGGCCTTTCCGGCCACCGCCTCCACCTGTTCCCGGTACGGCGCCAGCGCGTCCGGTTCCAGAAGGAAGTCCACACACCGGGCCGACAGAAGATCAATCCGCCCGGCGGCCCGGGCGTCCAGACGTTCCACCGCCTCCAGATCCGCATACCGGCGTTCCTTCAGCGAAATGATTTCCCCCCGCACCTGCCGGAGCGCCGCCAGTCCTTTGACAAAATCGTCCACCGCGTCCAGAAATGTGGGCTGAAGTTTTTCCAGCAGATCGTCCACCCGTCCGGAAATTTCGGCTGTTGATTCGGCGGCGGCTTTTTTCATCCGCACGACCTTTTCAAATGCCTCCAC
>JBEPXL010000495.1:0-3477 GCA_041641935.1 Desulfobacteraceae bacterium
CGCCGGAGTTGTAGACCAAGGGAATGGAAAGCCCCTTTTCCACTGCAATTTCCAGCGCCAGCAGAATCTGGGGTACCACATGGGACGGGCTGACGAAGTTGATATTGTGACAGCCCTGCTCCTGCAGGTTGAGCATCACCCACGCCAGCTGGTCCGAGGTCACTTCCTGCCCCTCGCCCTCATGGGTGAGATCGTAATTCTGGCAGAAGAGGCACATGAGGTTGCAGTGGGTGAAAAAGATGGTTCCCGAACCGTTGTCCCCCACCAGAGGGGCTTCCTCGCCGAAATGCGGGCCATAGCTGCCCATCCACGCCTTTTTTCCGGTTTTACAGACGCCGGTCTCACCGGCAAGACGGTCCACCCGGCAGTTACGGGGACAGATCGTGCAGGACGACAGGACGTCCCACGCCGCATCAATCCGCTCCCCGAGCCGCCCCTCCTGCCAGGCCCGGATATAGACAGGTTCCGCAGATGTCATCGTTTCCTCCGATGGGTGTGCCATTGATATGCGTATACCGGATGATATGCGTATACCGGAATGATGGCGTCAGCCGCCACCGGTTCCGGAGAGAATGATTTCCCGGTTCTGTGCGGGAGGGGATCAGCGGGCAGACGCAGTTGCTGATGGCTGCAGTGGTCGATTCCGGTGGCGATCAGCGCCGGGAACAGTTGAAAAAGGCTCAGCGGGTCGCGCCGGGGATTTCGTAGGTACTGCACGAACCGCCGGAACAGGTCCGGTTTTCAGTTTTAATGCCGCCTCCGCCGGAACTTCCGTTCATGGAGTAGTTGGTTGTGCTGAGAACCCGTTCAAACTCCTCGGACTTGCATTTGGGACATCCCATCTCCACCTCTTCCTGCTGGCTGCTGGTCACGAGGATTTCAAAAAATTCATTACACTTCAAGCATTTAAATTCATAAATGGGCATTTGATCTTCCTCCGTATGGTTTCCATACACGCCCTGTACGGCATGAACGGAAAGAAAAGGCGGCGGGGATTTCATCTAACCTGTTGGTATGCTGGACAATTTCCCTCTTCGCCCTGTCATTCTTCAATAAAAGCAAACACGTATGTCTAAATGATTCAATCGTTCTTGTCAAGAAATCAGAAAGAGATGGAGGTACCGGGGATCAATATCTCCGGCTGCGACGGCATGGTACTCGCTCTCCAGTTCCTGAAAAAGGGTTTCCACCGCCTTCCCTGCACAGGCCGTTACCTCTTCGGCTTCGTACTGTACCCGTCCGGCGATCCAGTTGATGAAATCGGTCCGGGCGGCATCGACGAGGGTTCGTTCCGGCAGTTCCCCCTGCCATAAAGTGGTGTAAAACGGCCGGAAGTCCGCCAGCGGAACAGGCGCGATCACCTCCGGCATTCCCAGACGGTTCCGGGCCCAGAGGGTCAGCAGCAGATTTTTCCAGGTCAGCACCCGTTCCGGCTGTGTTGTCACCGCCATATCCATCCGCGACAGCAGGGCATCCACTTCTGTGGCCGCATCCAGCACATCCGCCGCCCGCCGGATGTCCTCCACAGAACGGAATTCCCGGTACAGGACACCGCTTTCATAGTTATCGAAAAAGAGCGGGCGCTGCAGCAGAAGCCCTCCCAGGATACCAAGCCATTCTTCATCCCAGAAGTGCAGAGAAAGCCCCGCACGGGCAAACCAGCTCTCCCGGTGCCATGTTCCGGCCCGCCATTTCAGTTCCAGTGCCATGCCGTAGCCGACACGGAAAATCTGGGACAGCGGATACTGCCGGATCAGTTCTGCGGTCTGGTTCGGAGACGGGTTCTGTCCCTCTCCGGTCAGGCGCCGCATGCCGATACTCAGATATCCGCAGACTTTCCGGACGATCCCCTTGAGTTCCTCCCGCTCCCGGATGATGCGCTGGTCGGCCGCGATCACCTGATTGGAGAGGGCGGCAAATTCGGTCTGAAGCGCCTGCAGCAGTTCTGTATGATCGATCTCCGCCAGGGCATCCACAAAGAGATTGTCCCGCTCCAGCATGCCGGCCGCATACAGCGGGACCGGAACCGCCGGATCGGCAGGGCGCTTTTCCGCCCGACTCCGCCATCGCTTCTTCAGGTGTTCCGGCTTCAGCGGCTGATAGACACCGATGGCCTCTTCAAAAGGCAGAAAGCCCTTTTCCGCCCGGCGCACATTCCGGAGCCGGTAGTCCTCTTCCTCGGCTTCGACCGGAATGACAGCCGTCGATTCGAGGATCAGATTCTGGTACAGGATATGGTCCTCGACCGAAAGCCGCTTGAGAAAGGCCCAGAGAAATTCATCCCGCTCCGATTTCGGCGTCTCCGTCTCTGTTTCCATTTCCGGATTCTCCGGGGCGAAAGGCGTACCCGTAAACCGGAAATAGAAGACATCATCGTCGGTAAAAAACCCTTCGCCCAGATCGGCGGGATCCTGGTCGTGTTCCCGGATGGCCACCTGAAGATTCCGGGACAGATAGTACCGGATAAAATCGGTTTTCTCTTCCGCAAGCCACCGGACCAGACGCCCGGGATCGGCCTTGATCAGCCGGTTGAGCCACTTTGTCGCAACCGCCAGATCGGGCTGGTCCTTCTCCCAGATTTCGGCATCGAGAATGTACTCCCACTGCCGGCTGGACGCCAGCCCCAGCAGGTCCAGGGCATCGTCCGCACCGATCTCATGGATCAGAAAATAGAAATCCTCTTCGGGAAAGGAATGAACCAGCGGCGCCGCCTGGCGCTCTTCCAGGATCCGGTCCATGGCTTTTTCCGGCGGCAGGGACAGAACCGCCTGCCGTTTCCGGAAAAGCTCCTGGCGGATCCGTGTCATGATCTGGTGATGTTGTAAATTTTCGCTCATAAGCCTATGATATTCATCCAAAATACCTTGTCAATCTCAGACAGGTTTCCGCGACTCGCCCCAGGGCGCAACCCGGAACAGAAGCAACAGCCCCGGCAGGGCGATCAGTGTACAGACAATGAAAAAATGTTCCCATCCCAGGAACTTGGCCAGATAACCCGTCGTGGCCGATGCCAGCACGCGGGGAACGCCCATCAGGCTGCTGAGAAGCGCATACTGGGTGGCGGTGAACCGCTTGTTGGTAATGCTGGCCATGAAGGCCACATAGGCGGCTGTGCCCATGCCGCTGGACAGATTTTCAAAGGCGATGACACCGGCCAGCGCCGAAAGATCCGGACCGAGCCGGGCCAGCACGGCAAAAAAGGCAGTGGAGACAGCCTGCAGCAGACCGAATATCCAGAGGCAGCGGGAAATGCCGAGCCGGAGCAGCATGACGGCGCCGAGAAATGTTCCGGCGATGGTGGCCCAGAAGCCGAAGAGTTTGACCACCGTACCGATTTCCGTCTTGGTAAAACCGATGTCAAGGTAAAACGGCGTTGTCATGGCGCTGGCCATGGTATCACCGATTTTGTAGAAAAGAATAAAGGCCAGTATCCATACGGCGCCGTTCCGGCTGAAATACTCGGTCAGCGGGGAGACC
>JBEPXL010000496.1:0-3476 GCA_041641935.1 Desulfobacteraceae bacterium
GCTGATTCAACGGATTGTCCGGCCTGACGAATCAGAATGGCGCTGACCGTCATCAGTGAAACGGCCACAATCAAAAAACCGAAGAGGTTGAGTTTTTTCGTCAAGGAGAGCTTCATTATTCTTCTTTCTCTTCATATGATTGCCCGGTACGTCCGCTGTGATGTGTGTACTGCGGACATGAGCAGTGCGGTGGGGCGGGCAGGCGATGCGACCGAAGCGGTTTCTATCCAACGGCAGGTTTTGCGGATGGTAGTGGAAAAAAAGCAGTTGTCCGTCCCGTTTCCTGTACCAGTTCTGGAGTTAATTTGGTACTACTTTATCATTGTAAACGGATAGCATAAATATCGTGCAGTAAACCCTTGAATAGTCGGGGACACTTACCGTCGGCGTCCCTTCTTTGCTGCCGCCGGGGCCGCCGGGATAGGTGATGTCGGAAACCGGTGAACCGGCTGTGCCGTTATTTGTTATCCTTATTCCCCAGTTTCCACTGGTCCAGTCCAGATTATTTGCATATGCAGGCGTTAACCCGAAACACAGTGGAAGCAGCATGCAACTCAATACAAATCGCATTGTTTTCATTGTGTCATTTCCGAATCGGCAGGGGTTCATGTGCTGGGAAGTCGTACCGGCTTCTACTGATGAAGGTATGTAGCAGGATGCATTTCAATTTGTCAATCCGAATTAGAATCTTCAAGCCGTTACCGGTTCTCGTTTTGTATTCTGCAGTATTTCCTGCCGAACACATACGATATGGAGACGGTTGTTTTTGATTTATCCGAATTCAGTGAAACTGCTAAACCACCTGCAAGCAAAAGCAGAGACGGAAATGGCAAAATGAGAGGCAGAAATACAAAAGCCCGATCAGCAAACCGACCGGGCTTTAATTAACTATCTGAAATGGCGGAGAGAGAGGGATTCGAACCCTCGGTGGAAGTTTCCCCCCACACTCGCTTAGCAGGCGAGCGCCTTCAGCCGACTCGGCCATCTCTCCGTATTTTTTTCCGCTGGCGGAGGGAGTAGGATTCGAACCCACGGAGCTTCCGCTCAACGGTTTTCAAGACCGCCGCCTTAAACCACTCGGCCATCCCTCCCTGATGCAGAGTTCTATTTTCTACCATGCAATTTTTCCCGGGTCAATATTTTTTTCATGATCTTCGGAAATCCCCCGCTGCGGGTTATCATTTGTGTTCCCATCCGGCACAGGACGAGTGCAGGTTCGGTTCAGGAATCTCCAAAAGGGTCAACCGGTAGCCCCCTCTGCAGAGAGAATGCCGGAAAACACCCGGCTTCGGCAGCATTGATCCGTGATTCGGCAGTTGACAGGGGTATAAAAATATGGTTTGGCTTTTCGGCCATGCGCGGTTCTGAAATCCGTTTGCAAAAGTGGACGGAACCCTTATACTTTGACTGAAAGCCCAAGACAAGGAGAGGAAAATATGAGACAGAAGTATATTGTTGTGAAAGATACGGAAAAAAATAAAATTATCCTTCAGGAGTATGCTGAACTGGACAAAGACGATATGTCTCTTCTGTGTGAAGAGACATACAATGCCGATGCCTTCGAAAGCGCCTTTGAAACCAGCCGCACCGCTCTGATTTCGGCCATCCGGACCCGGAACATGTATCCGCCCAGCGGTTATACAGAGCAGATTGTCGACGGCGTCATAGCCCTGCTCAATTCGGATGAGGAACAGACCTCCGTGGAGATTCTCTTCAGCGATGCCGATCTGCTCAAAGCCGAGCGGGAGGAACTGGAAGCGATGGAGGAGGAGTCCACCGATATTGAAGACCTGCTGGAGGATACCGACAATCTGGAGGATGAATTCGGTGAGGACGACACCATCAGCAATATCGGGTCCAATTCATCCATCAAGATTGCAGATGATGAATCCCTCGACATCGAAGACGAGGGATAAACGGACCGCCGGAAGCGTCCTGATCAGAACGCTTCCGGAGAAGGGATGCCGCCCCGGTTCAATCCAGACTGATCCTGAAGAGCCGGCAGGTATTTTCCCACAGGATCGCCGACAGTTCTTCCGGATCTTCCCCCCGCACTTCCGCCAGTTTCAGGAGGGTGGCGCGGACAAAGGCCGGTTCATTGCGCCGGGTTCTGTTTTTATGCGGAGCGGGGGTGAGATAGGGGGCATCGGTCTCGATCAGGATGCGGTCGGCAGGAATATGCTGCACCTGTCGCCGGAGTTCCTGGCCGCGGGTCTGATGGGTGAGGATGCCGGTGATGCCGATATGGTATCCCAGCGCCAGATACCACTCCAGTTCTGAACGGTTTCCGCTGAAGCAGTGAATCACCCCCTGGCGTTTGGGCCGGTGGTTGCCCTTGAGCAGTTCCAGAAAGCGACCGCCGCTGTCCCGTTCATGGAAAATCAGGGGCAGATTCATTTCGTCGGCCAGTTCCAGATGGCGGAGAAACCATTTTTCCTGGTCCTCGGGGGGAGAATACATCCGGTTGAAGTCGAGGCCGGTTTCGCCGATGGCCCGCACCTCCGGATGGCTGGCCAGTTCCCGGAGGGTTTCAAAGTGTTCGTCCGAACAGGATTTTGCGTCATGGGGGTGCGCTCCCACTGCCGCATAAAATTCCGGACGGGTCCGGGCCAGTTGAACGGCGCTGCGGGAATTTTCCGCGTCGATTCCCACGATCATCACGGCGGCGACTTCCGCTTCCTGCATCCGCTGAAGAATATGATCAAAATCCTTCCGGAACACCGGATCATTGAGATGACAGTGGCTGTCAAAGAGTTTCATATATTTGTCTCATGCCATACGGGTTTGGTGGGTAAATATGACCCCTGAAGGGTCAAAAATACTCATTCCAGAGAGGGCAGCCCATGCCGCTGTCCCCGGGTTCCTGCCGGTACTGCTGCAACTTGTCTGTCTTTGATTCTCTTACCACTGAATCCGGCCAGGATCAACCGCTGCCGACCGGCATCTTTTCTGTTTATTTCTGGTATGATAATTGCTAAAATATAACCATTTGAGATGTCGATGCCTGTCCGATGCAACAGTCTTTCAAATCCCGTCCTTCCGGAAGGGCTTTTTTTTGCTTCCGGGACCGGTCGGGACAACCCTATGGGGAGGAATATATGTTTACAATCGTAAAACGTGAAGAGATGGCCGGTGGCAACGTCATCCTGAACGAACTCGAAGCGCCGCTGATTGCCCGCAAGGCAAAGCCGGGGCAGTTTGTCATCCTGAAAGCGTCCGAGGACGGCGAACGCGTTCCCCTGACCATGGCCGAGACCGACCCGGAAAAGGGAACCATTACCATCATCTACATGGTGGTCGGGAAAAGTACAGCACTCTTCCGGACCCTTCAGGAAGGCGACGGCTATCAGGATGTGATCGGTCCGCTGGGCAAGCCGACCCATGTGGAAAAAGTCGGTACGGTGGTCTGTGTCGGGGGCGGAACCGGAATCGCGGTGCTGCATCCCATTACCCGCGCCATGAAAGAGGCGGGCAAT
>JBEPXL010000497.1:0-3476 GCA_041641935.1 Desulfobacteraceae bacterium
CCTATACCCTGGAATTCATGCGCTCCAAGCACATCATCGCGCCCTGGTACAACAATTATTATACCGAAGAGATCGAAAAGGTGATCGTCTATGACGACCATACCCTGGCGGTGGTGAGTACAAAAGCGGTTCCGGATCTCCACCTCAAGCTCGGCATCGGCCCGACACCACACCATTTTTACGGCGAACTCGGTGAAAACTTTGTCCAGAAATACAACTGGTCCATTGTCCCGAACACGGGTCCGTACCAGATCGCCGATTTCAAGAAAGGCCGCCATGTCATCTTTAAACGGAAAACCGACTGGTGGGCAAAGGATCTCCACTACTTCAAAAACCGGTTCAATGTGGATTACGTCAAGTTCACGGTGGTAAGGGATTTCAACATCATGTGGGAATACTTCAAGAAAGAGCGGATCGACGTGTTCCCCATCACCTTTCCCCAGTACTGGCACATCCGGTCCAAGATGGCCGAGGTGGAAAAAGGCTACATTCACCGGCTCTGGTTCTTCAACGATACCCAGCAGTCGGCCCAGGGCCTGTGGCTCAACCAGGAACGGCCGGTCTTTCAGGATCAGAATGTCCGCTATGCCTTTGCCCATGCCATGAACATCCAGAAAGTGATCAACCAGGTACTCCGGGGCGACTACTACCGGCTGGAAAACGGGTATGTGGGTTACGGTGACTATTCCAATACCGATATCCGGGCCCGGCGCTTCGATCTGGACAAGGTGAAGGAATACATGACCGCCGCCGGCTGGGAACGGGGCCCTGACGGAATATGGGAAAAGGACGGCAAGCGCTTTTCGGTGGAAGTGGTCTACAGCGTGGAAGAACATACACCCCGGCTGGTGGTGCTCAAGGAAGAGGCCAAAAAGGCCGGCATTGAACTCCGGATTCAGAAACTGGACGCCTCGGCGGCCTATAAAAAGGTCATGGAAAAGAAGCATGACGTCGCCTGGATGGGATGGTCCACCTCCCTCCGTCCCCGCTTCTGGGAGCACTACCACTCCGTCAACGCCGGAAAGCCCCAGACCAACAACATTACCAACACGGCGAATCCGGAACTCGACAAAATGATCGAAGCCTACCGCAATTCCCTGGATGAGGAGGAACGGAGCTCGCTTTCCAGGCTGATGCAGGAAAAGATTCATGAGATCGGCCCCTTTGTGCCGACCTTCATGGTTCCCTATGTCCGCGTCGCCTACTGGCGCTGGTGGCAGCTTCCGGACCCGCCGGGAACCAAACATTCCACCGATCTGTTTGCGCCCTTCGACAGCGCCACCGGGGGGCTGTTCTGGTATGACGAAAAACTTCACAAAGAGACGGAACAGGCCATGAAACGGGGCAGACCGCTGGAGCCGGTCACCCGTGTGGATGAAACCTATAAAATGTCGTTTCTGCCTTGAGCCGGGATCCCCTTCTGCAGGTCAACCGCCTCGTCACCGCCTTTGTCACCGAAACCGGAACGATACGGGCGGTGGACGATATCAGCTTTTCCCTTCCCCGGGGCAGCACCCTGGGGCTGGTGGGGGAGTCGGGCTGCGGCAAAAGCGTGACAGCCCTTTCGGTCATGCGGCTGCTGCCCAAACCCATGGGACGCATCGAAAGCGGTGAAATCCTTTTTGACGGAACCGACATCGCCCGGCTCCCGGCTGATGAGATGCACCACATCCGGGGCAACCGGATTTCGATGATCTTTCAGGAGCCGATGACCGCCCTCAACCCGGTCCACCGGATCGGCAGACAACTGGGGGAGGTCTTCCGTCTCCATTTTCCGGACATGAATGATGAGGAAATTCACCGGGAATCCCTGGCCCTGCTCCGGAAGGTGGGCATTCCCGAACCGGAACAGCGGCTCAGGGAGTATCCGCACCAGATCTCCGGCGGCATGCGCCAGCGGGTGGTCATCGCCATCGCGCTGGCGTGCCGTCCCGATATTCTCATTGCCGACGAACCGACCACCGCCCTGGATGTGACCATTCAGGCCCAGATTCTGACCCTGATCCGGGAACTGCAGGCCGAAACCGGCATGTCGGTGATCTTCATCACCCATGACCTGGGCGTCATTTCGGAACTGTGCGATAACGTGGTGGTGATGTACGCCGGAAAGGTGGCCGAAACCGCGCCGGTGGTGGAACTCTTCCGCAATCCCCGCCATCCCTACACCCGGGGACTGCTGACTTCCATTCCCCGGCTGGAAACGCCGCGAAAGTCCCGGCTCAACATCATCCGGGGGATGGTCCCCAGCCTGTACGATCTGCCCGAAGGCTGCCGGTTCCAGAACCGGTGCCCTTATGCCCAGGCGGTGTGCAAACAGCAGCCGCCCATGTATCCGGCCGGAGAGGATCACCGGGCGGCCTGCCATTTTGCCACAGAACTGCCGCCGTTTACCGGCGATTTTCCCCAGGACGGGGAAGGAGTCGAGGCGAAACGGACGCCGCCACCTGTCGAAGCGGGCCGGGAACGGGTCGGCCTGGATGTAAAGAACCTCAAGATGCACTTTCCGGTGCGGGGCGGTATCTTTCTGCGGCAGGTGGCGACCGTCTACGCCGTGGACGGCATTTCCCTGCGGATTCAGCCGGGAAAGACCCTGGGGCTGGTGGGGGAAAGCGGCTGCGGCAAAACAACTGTGGGACGGTGTATCATCCGCCTCTATGATCCGACGGCCGGGGAAATCATGTTTGACGGAAAGGATCTCTGTAACCTGGAACGGAAGGCCCTCCGCCGTGTCCGGCGGGATGTGCAGATGATCTTTCAGGATCCGTTTGAATCCCTCGACTCCCGCCAGACGGTTGCCGATATTGTGGAAGAGCCGTTTATCATCCACAACATCGGCACCACGGCAGAGCGAAAGGAGCGGGTCCGGATGATCCTGGAACGGGTGGGCATTCCGGCCAGTGCCATGGCGCGGTTTCCCCACGAGTTCAGCGGCGGGCAGCGCCAGCGGATCGGTGTGGCCCGTGCCATTGCCCTCAACCCCCGTCTGGTGGTCTGTGACGAGCCGGTGTCGGCCCTGGATGTGTCGATCCAGTCCCAGATATTGAACCTGCTCCTGGAGCTGCAGGAGGATATGGGGCTGACCTATCTTTTCATTTCCCATGACCTGTCGGTGGTGAAGCATATCTCGGATCATGTGGCGGTGATGTATCTGGGAAAGATTGTGGAGTATACCGATGCGGATACGATCTACGACCAGCCCCTCCATCCCTATACCCGGGCGCTGATTTCGGCCATTCCCGTGCCGGACCCCACGGTGAAGAAGGAACCCCAGATCCTCTCCGGTGACATTCCGTCCCCCATTCATCCGCCCTCGGGATGCCGGTTCCGGACCCGATGTCCTCTGCGGATCGACCGGTGTGCCGAAGAAGAACCGCTGCTGCGGCCCGCGCCGGGCACGAAGGATGATGAGCATCTGGTGGCCTGTCACCGGGCGGAGTTTGTGCTGGAGGAGATTATAAAGAAGTCCTGAGAACTGC
>JBEPXL010000498.1:0-3461 GCA_041641935.1 Desulfobacteraceae bacterium
AGAGTTCACTCTCGATCAGGTTGGGCGGCAGGGCCGCACAGTTCATTTTGACAAACGGCCCCTGGGCCCGGTTGCTGTTGTAGTGGATGGAATTGGCAACCAGTTCCTTACCCGTCCCCGATTCGCCCCGGATCAGAACCGTTGCGTTGCTTTTGGAGACCTGGGAAATCATCTGGAAAACTTCCCGCATCTTGTTGCTGTTTCCGACGATATTGTTGATGCGGTACTTGTTTTCCAGTTCCCCCTTGAGCCGCCGGTTTTCGTCCCGGAGCTGCTCTTTTTCGAGCCGGATCGTCTCCAGATTGACGACGTGACGCGCCACCATGGTGGCCACGACCGACAGCAGTTCCGTACCGTTTTTGAGGGAATAGTTTTTATCGTAGGGGCGGTCCACACTCAGTGCGCCGATGACCTGATTGCCCTTTTTGACGGGAACACACAGAAAGGAGAGTTCCTCCTTGATTTTCCGGGTATCGGTCCGGTCAAGAAAGAGAGGTTCCTCACTGATTTTGGGGATGGCCACCGCCTTGCCGGTTTCGATGACCCGGCCGGTGATGCCTTCGCCCAGTTTGTACTTGACCCGTTCGATGGCGGTCTTGGGCACACCGTGGGCCACCTCGATGACAATTTCGTTTCGCAGGGGATGAAGCAGCGTAATGGTCCCCCGGATCATGTCCATTGAATTGGACAGAATGGCCAGCACCTTGTAGAGCGATTTTTTCAGATCCAGATGCTCGTTGAGGTTTTTGCTGATTTCGTAGAGCAGATTGACTTCTTCAAATTTTTTCATGGGATACAGCTCCCCCGATCTGATATTGGCAGAGACGCCGGATGGATCATCACAGGTACGCGGATGATGGGGATCATGTGGCTCCCGGTCATCTCAATCCTGGAGATGATGATGCAGTCGAACCGGTAACAGGTAATCGGAAAATGCCGGACCGCCCGGATTCCGCCGGCGGCGGACGGGCCATACCCTGCCCCTCCTTCGCCGGCTTTGTGACAGACGTTCCGTATCCATCCCGATATATTTACTACAGGGGACTACAATTTTGCAACATCAATTGACAAAATTGGAAGATTTTTTTCAGGAAAGGTGTCCGTCCTCCCGGAGACGGGAGACGATCGTCTTCATTACCTGATCGGGGGTCCGGGATTCGGTAGGGATGGTCATATCCGCGTACCGGGCGTAGAGCGGTGATCGTTCCCGGTAAATGTCGGCGAGGGTCTGTCCGGGCATCCGCAGGACGCCCCGGGCATCAATATCGCTCAGGCGGGCCGCCAGCTGATGAAGTCCCAGCGAAAGAAAGATGACCACCCCGATGCTGCCGAGGTGTTCCATGGCACGGGGGCTGTAGACAACACTGCCGCCGGTGGCGATGACAGTGGCCGGTTCTGTAACCGAACAGACGTAATTTTCTTCGATGTTCCGGAAGCCTTCCAGCCCGTCGCTCCGGATGATGGTCTGCAGGTTTCGTCCCTCCCGGGACTGGATCAGGATATCGGTGTCGAGAAAATTGTACTGCAGGCGTTTGGCAAGCAGCACACCGACCGTGCTCTTGCCCGCGCCGGGCATTCCAATGAGGATCACATTCGGGGATCGGGTCATTCTGGTCTGGCCTTACGGTTTTCAGGATTGCTTGATCTTTTCCATTTCGAGTCTGTACGAAAATATGGGGTAACGCGGAAAAAGGCAACAAAAATATCTTGTCAATTGTGTTTCAGGTGATACGCTCGTCTGCAGAAGTAAACCGTTTTGATAAGGAGGTAAGGGAAAATGAAGATTCTGGTTGCCTTTGACGACTCGGAAAACGCCATGCGGGCCGTGGAGCATGTCGCCAGGTTTTTCACCCCGGACAGCAGCATCGTCCTCTTCAGTGTGCTGCAGGACACGGCAAATATCTGTGACCTGCAGAGCCCCGGGCTGACGCCCTATTTCCATTCCCAGCAGTCCACATTCTGCAATCTGGAGGAGAAAAAGAAGTATATCATTGAAGATGCGCTGAAGCAGGCAACAAAAACGCTGGAGAAGGCCGGATTTGACCGGAACAGTGTCACCATCAAAGTTCAGAAGAAACGGCAGGGAATTGCGCGGGATATTGTCGATGAAGCCCGCAACGGCTATGACATTATTGTCATGGGCCGCCGGGGCATGTCCGGCATCAAGGAATTTTTCGCCGGAAGCATTTCCCAGAAGGTGCTGCACCTGGCAAACGACATGTCCATTCTGATGGTCAACTGACCCGGACGTTATCCCCGGAGCGCCTGCATCCGCCGGAAACCGCTGCCTTCCGGCGGATGATTACGCAAGCCGGTAGACACCGGACCGGATCATTTCGACTTCCCCCGCAGCAATATCCCGCTGAAACAGTTCCGTCACCGTTGCCGCCAGGTCGGCCATATCCGGATATACTTTCGGAAAGTAGTACCCGCACTCCTCGGTCAGCCCCTTCAGGGTAAACTCTTCATACCCGTCCCGGATGACGTGGTAATCCTCCACAAGCCCACGGGTATCCCCGGCATAGGTCTGCAGCGCCGGTCCAGCGGCGGCATCCGGTTCCGGAAAATCGATCTGCACCAGCCGGGTTTCAGCGGCATGGATCCGGCGGGCCATCCGGCGGATGGTCATCACCTCCATCGGCAGGTTTCCCAGGATGGCCTCCCGGATCAGCGCATCGACTTCCGTCTTGAGCCGGTACAGGGCGGTCCGGTCACGGGTCCGTGTTTCAATCCAGCGCACGGCAAAGTGAACGGCATTGAAATAGTCCGTCAGCCACGGATCGTCTTTGAATTTCATCGGCTCCATCTGTCGGGAACACCTCCTCTGATATGTATAGCAGAGGAATGCTGCGACCGCAAACGCCGGGATGGTCCGCTCTGCAGAAACAGGAAAACCGGTTTCCCGTGACATTCACAGGAAACCGGCTCTTCGGGGATGGGGCCCCTTCCCCAAGGAGGGTAGGGAAGGGGGTACTACAGAGGTACGTATGACAAAACCAGGAGGAAAACGCCGCGATTGAACAAATCAGGACTGCTCAACCGGGTTTGCACTCTGGATAGTGCCTTTGGCATAGCCTTGGCTGCCGGCTTTGGGGCTTGAACTGCTTCCACCGTAGGAGAGGATTTCGAAGTCGGGGTAGGCGTTGCCGCCATGCTCGGAGTAGTCGAGCCCTTCGAGTTCTTCTTCGGGGGAGACGCGCAGTCCGACGGTCAACTGAACGATCTTGAACATGGCAAATGCTGTTCCGAAGGTCCAGATAAAGCAGGCGGCGATTCCCAGCAGCTGAACCCCCATGATGGTGGCGGTGGTTCCGCCCATATTGAAAAGACCCGCAGCAAATGTTCCCCATGCACCGCAGACGCCGTGTACGGAAACCGCACCGACCGGATCGTCGATCTTGATCTTCTCGATGAACAGAACGGAAAGAACGACGAGGACACCTGCGACACATCCGATGATG
>JBEPXL010000499.1:0-3455 GCA_041641935.1 Desulfobacteraceae bacterium
GGGCGTCAACATCCGCCTGCTCTACACGCTTGTATTCGGCCTCGGCACATTGCTGGCCGGGCTGGCCGGGGCCATGGCCGGACCGATCCTGGCGGTGGAGGCGGGGATGGGGGAAAGCATCCTGATCCTCACCTTCGTGGTGATCGTCATCGGTGGTATCGGCTCGGTCAGGGGCGCGCTGGCGGGGGCGTTGCTGGTGGGCATGGTGGACACCCTGGGCCGGGCCTTTCTTCCGTCGTTGCTGCGGAGTTTTCTGTCCCCGGCCTACGCGGACGGCATTGCCGCACCGCTGGCGTCCATGTCCATCTATATTCTGATGGCCGTCGTTCTGGTATGGCGTCCCTGCGGGCTGCTGCCGGCGAACAGTGCCCATTGAGATTCCCATGACCGGAAACGCCATGCCCCGTCGCACATCGATCCGATCGATTCGAGCCGTTCGACCCGCTCTCCCGTCCATCGTTCTGACAACCTGCGCCGTCCTTCTCCTTCTGCTGCCGCCGCTCGCCCGTTTCTTCGGAGAACCCTACCTGATTTCCCTGTTCACCCGTGTGCTGATCTACGCGCTGGCGGCGGTCAGCCTCGATCTGATTCTGGGCTTCGGCGGCATGGTCAGCCTGGGCCACGCCGCCTTTTTCGGCGTCGGGGCCTACATGACCGGCATCCTCGCCTGGCACGGCTTTGACGGTACGCCCGTTCTCACCTGGCCGGTCACCGTCCCCGGAACGGAAAACGCCCTGATCGCCTGGCCCGTGGCGGTGGCGGCGTCCGCCCTGGCCGCCGCTGTCATTGGCGCGCTCAGCCTGCGGACGTCGGGTATCCATTTCATCATGATCACCCTCGCGTTCGCCCAGATGCTCTTTTTTTTCTTCGTCTCCCTCGAAGCCTACGGCGGCGATGACGGGTTCAGCCTGTTTTCCCCGAATACCTTCCCGATCCTCGATCTGTCGGAAGACGGCCATTTCTACTACCTGTGTCTCTTTTTCCTCTTCGCCTTCCTGTTCTTCGCCTACCGGCTGGTGCATTCCCGGTTCGGCATGGTGGTGCGGGGGAGCAGGGAGAATGAACGGCGCATGAAGGCGCTGGGGTTTCCCACGTATCGGTACAGACTGGTCTGTTTCATCCTGGCCGGCGCAGGCGCGGGACTGGCCGGGGCGCTGATCGCCAACCAGACCGAATATGTCAGTCCGGGGCTGATGCACTGGACCCGGTCTGCCGAAATCCTGGTGATGGTGCTGCTGGGCGGCATGGGCACGCTGTTCGGTCCCGTCTTCGGCGCGGCCACCCTCCTGCTGATGGAGGAATTCCTGGCCATGTACACGGAACACTGGATGGTCTGGCTGGGGCCGTTTCTGATCCTCGTGGTTCTCTTTGGCAGAGGCGGCATCTACGGACTGCTGACCGGCCGGGAGAAGTCCGATGGCTGATCCGCTTCTGCGGGTGGAAGGGTTGCGCAAGCGGTTCGGCGCCGTTCAGGCCAGCCACGATGTCAATCTGGAAGTGGCGGCCGGAGAAATCCACGCCCTGATCGGCCCCAACGGTGCAGGCAAGACTACGGCCCTCAATCAGCTGACCGGCGAGATAAAACCCGATGAGGGCCGGATTCTCTTCGACGGGCGGGACATCACCGGATTGCCGGTTCACCGGCGGGCCAGACGCGGGCTTGCCCGTTCCTACCAGATCACCTCGATTTTCGAGCGGCTCACCGTCCGGCAGAATCTCGCGCTGTCGCTCCAGGCGCGAACCGGCCACAGCTTCCGGTTCTGGAGAGACGCGGGAAAAGACCCGGAGATCCTCGCCCGCATGGATGCGGCCCTGGCGCGGGTGGGGCTTGCGGAACGGGCCGACCTGCCGGCCGGAAACCTCTCCCACGGCGAAAAACGGCAACTGGACGTGGGTATGGCACTGGCTGGAAATCCGAAACTGCTCCTGCTGGATGAACCCTACGCCGGCATGGGGCCGGGCGGTGCGGTGGAACTCACGAAACTGATCCGGAGCCTGAAGAAGGATGTGACGATCCTGCTGGTGGAGCATGACATGAACGTGGTTTTTTCGCTGGCGGACCGGATCACCGTTCTGGTCTACGGGGAAACCTTCGCCAGCGGACCGCCGGAGGAAATCCGGTCCAGTCCGGAGGTCCGGCGGGCCTATCTGGGGGAAGAGGACGACGGATGCTGAGGGTGGAGGGAATCGACACCTTTTACGGCGCAAGCCAGGCCCTTCGCGGGGTGAGCCTGACGGTGGGGGAGGGCGAAGTGGTGACCCTGCTGGGGCGCAACGGCATGGGAAAAACCACGACTGTATCGTCGATCATGGGATTGACGCCGGCTCGCCGGGGAGAAATCTGGTTCAACGATAAAGAGATTCACAAATGGCCGAGTTACGCCATCGCCCGCCTGGGTATCGGGCTGGTTCCCGAAGGAAGGCAGATTTTCCCGAACCTCACTGTGCGGGAAAACATCCTGGCCACGGCCGCCAACCGGAACGGCCGGAAGAATCCCTACACAATGGAAGGAACCCTCTCCCTGTTTCCCCGGCTGAAAGAGCGGCTGAACCATTACGGCAACCAGTTGTCCGGCGGTGAACAGCAGATGCTGGCCGTCGTCCGGGCTCTGATGACCAATCCAAAGCTGCTGATCATGGACGAAGCCACCGAAGGACTCGCGCCGCTGGTTCGCCGGGAAATCTGGCGCGGACTGGCCGTCGTGCGGGAAAATGGCCAGTCGATCCTGCTGATCGACAAGAACCTGGATGAATTGATGAAGATCGCCGACCGGCATTACATCATGGAAAACGGGCGGGTGGTCTGGACCGGGACAACGGCGGCGTTTTCCGCAGATGAGGGGTTGAAGTCGCGGTATCTGGGGGTGTGATCGCTGCTGAACCGCACGTTCTGGTCTGTGTTGGAGAGATGGGCGATTAGCGTATCTCCTGAAACTTCCTCATAATCCTTGACAAGCCTGCAATCTGTTGTACAATTGTCTATGCTGTTTTGGAGATCTTTATGGACCTTGTAATTGATACATCCGCCTTAATTGCAGTTATAGTTGGTGAACCCGAACGCTCCAGAATTATTGAATTAACTACCGGGTCTACCTTGATAGCTCCGGGCTCCATCCCATGGGAAATCGGCAATGCGTTTTCAGCAATGTTCAAGCAGGATAGATTGTCACTCGATGAAGCCCAAAAGGGAATATCAATTTTCAAAAGCATTCCGATCAGGTATGTAAACCCCGATCTTAAAAATGTTTTACGACTCTATAAAAAAATAAATCTGTACGCTTATGATGCTTATCTCTTGGAGAGCGCTCTAAAATGCAAATCGCCGCTGTTGACATTGGATCGGAAATTGAAAGCAGCAGCTCAAAAACTCAAAATCGATGCATTGGAGGTCTAACATGCAGATCTATACATATTCAGAAGCCAGACAAAAACTTGCTTCCGTACTTGAGCAGGCA
>JBEPXL010000500.1:0-3438 GCA_041641935.1 Desulfobacteraceae bacterium
TCTGCTGGTGGATCTGGAAAGCAAGAACGGAACCTTTGTCAATGAAGAACCGGTCTCCCGGCACTGGTTGCAGCACGGGGATGTGATTATCATCGGCAAGCACTACCTGGTCTTCACCTATCTTCCGGACGAGACCGTTCCCGAGGAGGAAAAGAGCGCCATCAATGAGACCATGGTCATGGATACCCAGAAATACCGGGAAATGATGGCCAAAAGCAATGCCAGAAAGGAAGCAAAGGCTGCCGAGGAACCGCTGGGGGTTCTCTCGTTTCTGTCGGGAGGCGAAGGCGAAGTGGAGCTTCACAAAAAGCTGACCAAGATCGGCAAGAATGCCTCGTCGGATATTGTGGTCAGCGGACTGACCATCGGCCAGACGGCGGCGACCATCAGCAAACGCCCCACCGGCTACTATCTCAGTTATGTGGGCGGCATGGCAAAGCCCAAAGTAAACGGACAGGCGGTGAAGGAATCCGTTCAGCTGAAACAGTTCGACACCATTGAAATCGGATCACTCAAGATGCAGTTCATCCATAAAAGCTGATACAGGAATCAATGCCATCCCTGCAGAACAGAAACGTAAAAATTTTCCTGACTATTTTCGTCCTCCTGGCGGGCGGCGTTATCTTTCTCTACTTCACCAATGAGGACGTCGCCATGGAATTGCAGCAGGTACGTCAGCCGGTCCCCAATAATTTCTTTGTCGGCCTCGATGTGTCCGCCACGATCAGCACCGATACCCTCGAAAAGCTGAAAGAGGCCATCATCGGACGACTCGAACAGTTTATCGGAGATCCGGCCGTTTCCTATACCGTGATGACCTTCGGCAATCCCGGATGCGGCTCCCAGTCCTTGAATGAGGTCGTGAACACAGCTTCCCCGCAGGATCAGGTTGCCTTCAATTTCAAGGTGGCGGAGCCGATCCGGAGTATTTCCATTACAAAGGTTGCGCCCAGAGACACGACCCCCCTGACGACGCCGTTTTATCATTTTCTGGATACCGTCCTGCCGCCGAGAATCGGCGGACGGGTCATCATCTTCTCGGATATGATGAACGACGACAGCGACTGCGAACGGCAGTACATCTTTCCCGAGGATGCGCTGATCGAGTTCGGGAAAAACAAAAACGGACAGATCATCTTCCTCTACGCCCTGCCGACCCTGACGGACAATGTCGAACTGAACCAGCGACTGATCGACAAGCAGCAGGAATTCATCGACCGGATGAAGGCGATGAACGCGGAAGGAAAAATCCGGGTCTACTTCTACCAGATTCCCGAAGACCCCCTGGAACGGCTGGGCTTTATCCGGTCCCAGCTCCAGAACGCCATCCCCACCACCGCCTTGGATGTGGTCTGGGAACGGACATCGCGGGTCTTTTCCACCATTGTTTCGGCGGTTCGGGGATAAGCCGATGGCCTGTGCGCCTGCAACATGGGTGGAAATCGATCTGGCGGCGATTGAGCAGAATGTGCGGGCGCTGCGCGGCGTCACACGTCCCGGCGTACGGTTCATGGCCGTGGTCAAGGCCAATGGCTACGGGCACGGGGCCGTCGAAGTCGCCCGCCGTGCCCTTGCTGCCGGTGCGGACGCGCTGGGCGTGGCCCGAGTCACGGAAGGAATTCAGCTTCGTCAGGCCGGAATCGATGCGCCGGTGCTGATTTTCGGCTTTACGCCGCCCGATGCGGTGGAGACGCTTCTCCAGTGGAACCTGACCCAGACCATTTATGATCTCCGGGCAGCGAAGGACTGTT
The DNA here is from genome assembly GCA_041641935.1 of Desulfobacteraceae bacterium. GTDB lineage: Bacteria > Desulfobacterota > Desulfobacteria > Desulfobacterales > Desulfococcaceae > JBEPXL01. The sequence goes on from JBEPXL010000500.1 coordinate 1,752, forward strand.
CGGATGCCGCTCTGTCAGCGGGAAAACCGCTGCGGATTCACCTGAAGATCGATACCGGTATGGGACGCCTCGGCCTGGTCGCCTTCGGGCGCTCCGGAGAACAGGACCATGCGGTCCGTACGGCGGTGGACATCAGCCGGATGCCGGGCCTGGAACTGGAAGGCGTCTTTACCCACTTTGCCGCCTCCGACAGTGCCGACAAAACCTTTTCCGTTCAACAGTTCAGACGGTTTACGGATTTTCTGGACCGGCTTCAGGCGGAGGGTGTGGATATTCCCGTCCGGCACAGCGCCAACAGCGCCGGCATCATGGAACTTCCCGATGCCCATCTCGACATGGTCCGGGCCGGGATCGCTCTCTATGGCCTGTATCCGTCGGATGAGGTAAGTCCGGACCGGGTGACGCTGAAACCGGCGATGGCCTTCAAGGCACGGGTGATTCACCTGAAACCGGTTCCGGCAGGGTTTTCCGTCAGCTACGGCATGACCTGGCGGACCCCGGAACCGACTACGGTGGCGACAGTGGCCGCAGGCTACGCCGACGGGCTCGACCGGCTGCTTTCCAACCGGGGGGAAATGCTGGTCCGGGGATGCCGCGCACCGATCATCGGACGGGTCTGCATGGACCTGACCATGCTCAACGTCGGCCACATTCCGGATGTCACGGTGGGGGATGAAGTGGTCATTTTCGGCCGTCAGGGTACAGAAACCATCACCGTCGATGAAGTCGCCGCTTCTCTGGGCACGATCAACTATGAAGTGGTCTCCACCATCACAGGCCGCGTTCCGAGAATCTATCTGCAGTGATGGTGTCGCAGGAAGAAATCCAGGCCGCCGTTTCCAGCTTCCAGCAGGGCAATCTTGACCGGTGTGAAACCATCTGCCGGGAGATTCTGGCGAAAGAGCCGGATCAGATTGCCGCGCTCCAGCAGCTGGCGCTTGTCTATTTTCAGAAAAAGCAGATCGACCGGGCCAGGGAACTCTATGAAGAGATCCTCTCCCGAAAACCCGGAGCCGTGGAAACCCGGTTCAACCTCGGCATTCTCCTCAAAATGCAGGGAAATGCCCCGGAAGCCGAAACCTGCTTCCGGCAGGTGATTGATCAGAATCCCGCCTATACCGAAGCACACCTGGGGCTGGGGGTCGTGCTGCAGGAGCAGGGCAGGACGGAACCGGCGCTCCGGAGCTATCAGACGGTTCTGGCCCGGAATCCGGATCATGTGGAGGCATTGATCGGGGTCGGTCTGATTCTGACGGAACAGAAGCAGATGGACAAGGCGCTGGCGGTGTATCAGAAAGCCGTTTCACTTGCGCCCCGTCATATCGAAGCCCTCAAGGGGCTCGGGATGGTGCGCAAGGAGATGGGCCGGTTTGACGAGGCACTGGCGGTCTATGACCGGATACTGACGCTGTCGCCGGATCATATTGAAACCCGACTCGGCATCGGAAACACCTGTAAGGCCAAAGGCGATCTGGCGGAAGCCGTCAACCACTACCGGCAGACCGTTTCCCTGCATCCGGACTACGCCCGTGCCCGGCTGTTTCTGGGGCTTGCCCTGCTGCTGAAGGGGAATTTTGCCGAAGGATGGCGGGAGTACGAATGGCGGTGGCGAACGGAGCCGCTGCTGTCCCAGGAAAAAAACTATCCGCATCCGGTCTGGGACGGAAGTCCGCTGAACGGGAAAACC
>JBEPXL010000501.1:0-3438 GCA_041641935.1 Desulfobacteraceae bacterium
AAGGTCATCAGCTTGCGGTCGATTTCCCCTTTTTCCACGATCTTGAGGGGCGGAATAATGACGCCTTCCTGGAAGATGGCGCTGGAAAGGGGCATGGAACCGGATGTCATGCCGCCGACATCGGCATGATGCGCCCGGTTGGCGACAAAGAATTCCGGCTGATCACTCCCCGGCAGAAAAACGGGCGCGACGATGGTGATATCCGGCAGATGGGTTCCGCCCTTGAAAGGATCATTGAGCATGACCATGTCGCCGGCGGCAAAATCAAAATCCTGTATGGCGGCCTGGACGGAAAGGGGCATGGAGCCGAGGTGAACCGGAATGTGCGCGGCCTGGGCCACCATATCACCGTTCCGGTCGAAGACGGCGCAGGAAAAATCCCGGCGCTCCTTGATGTTGGGGGAAAAGGCGGTCCGGTTGAGGGTGACGCCCATCTCTTCGGAGATGGAAGCGAACCGGTTTTTAAATACTTCCAGCAGTATGGGATTGGGCGTATGCATGGCAGCCTCTCTGGTCAGCCGGGAATGGCATTGTCACAGTACTTGGAAAAGTCGATCTGGTAATAGATCTGTGAAAGAGCCAGTTCCACCTTCAGCGACAGGATGTGGAATGTATCTTTCATTTTTTCATATTCCCGCAGCACCCACAGGGCGTTCTCGTCTTTGTGGAAATATTCAACGCAGCAGGAATACTGATCCACAAGCAGGTAATCTTTCAGGGTCGGTATTTTCCGGTATGCCTTGAACTTCGACCCTCTGTCATAGTCTTTGGAAGTGTGTGACATGACCTCGATAATCACCTGGGGATTGGCAATGGTATCGGAACGCCCCTGGGCGAACTGAATCTCACCGGAGACAATGCTGACATCCGGATAGGTGTAATGTTTTTCGGGTTCCACCTGCACCTTTACATCGCAGGGGAAGACAAAACAGTTTTTGTTACGGAGTGTGTAGTTCAGCACAGTGATGATATTGGTCATGATCAGGTTATGCGGAATGGAAGCACAGGTCATAATTTGAATTTTGCCTCGAGTATACTCATGTCTGTATTCTGCGGTTTCTTCGGTTACAAAGTATTTCTGCAGTGATACCTTTTGACTGCCAGATTCTGGTGTCATCACTGTATTCTGTACATAAGAACGATGTGCTTGTCGGAGGCGGGTTGCATTGGCTATATAGCATCCTGTTTCAGCAGACTTTGAGTTCCTCAAATCGTCTTTACAGGGTAAGAAATCATCATCCTGTCAACGGTTGCAATGGTAAGGTCATGTTCTATTGCCTGACAAATCAGCATCCGATCAAACGGATCACGGTGCAGAGGCGGTAATCCGGAAAGTTGAGACACACTGTTTTCATTCAATGAAAGTGGTGAAATGCCATGCCTCTTGCGTTGTTGAGGAAGGTAAATATCAGGTGATTCAGGAAAAGACAGCTTTCCGATCTGATGTTTAACAATACACTCCCAGATGGAGACAGAGCTTAGATAAACTTTATTATCTGGCGCTTGAATATACTTCCGAATCAGCGTCGACAAACGTTTATCGCTGGTAATGTACCAGAGGAAAATGCAGGTATCCAATAGAATCTTCATTTTCCTTCAAATTCTTGCAGTATATTATCCGGAAGCGGCTCATCAAAGTCATCAGGAACGTGAAATTCACCTTTACAGAGACCATAGGGCCTCGGTTCCCCCTCTTTATGTTCGATATTCTTCAGCTCATAAACTGGTTTGCCATCACGCGTGATAATCAGCTTTTCACCAGATTCAATGCGGTTCAGATATTTGCCTAAATTACATTCAATATCGTCAATGTTTACTTGCATCATATTTCACTCTTTCACCTGTATCACCACATTCTCAAACTCATCCACCCGCAGCACCGCACCCGGCGGGACCACGATGGTCGAGGTATATTCCACAAGAATCGCCGGACCTGTCACGATATTCCCCGGCTGCAGCTTTTCCCTTGCAACAATCCGGGCCTTTTCCGCCCTGCCCTCAAAGACGACATCCCGCTCCCCCAGCACGGCCTCAGCCGGAGGTGTTTCCCCGACCGGTTCACGCCGCGGAAACCCCGGTTTTTCCGGCATCCCCCGCGCCCGAAGCCGGACATTGACCACCTCGACCGCCTTGTCTTTATTGCTGTAGCCATAGGTCTTTTCATGGATCCGGTGAAATGAATCCACAACATCTTCCGCCAGTGGCACAATGATCTCGTAGGACTGTCCCTGGTATCGCATGTCCAGAAATTGTTCCAGAATGATCTGGTCCGGGGCCACCCCTTCCGCTGTCAATTCTTTCCGCCCCCGTTCCGTCAGCGGCAGAAACGCGCCTTCTATCTCCGCCTTCTGATCCGGACCGGTCATTACTGTCTGGGAGTAGTCCTTGATCACATCGGCCATCAGCATGCCGATGGCCGACAGAATTCCCGGATTTTTTGGAATGAACACTTCCGGAATACTGAGCAGCCGTGCCAGGGAAACGGCATGCATTCCACCTGCGCCGCCGAATGAGAAGAGGGTAAAATGGCGGGGATCAAAGCCCCGTTCCACGGAAATGACCCGGATGGCCCGTTCCATGGCCGTATTGGCAACCGCAAGAATTCCCTCGGCCAGTTCCACCGGTGACAGTCCCGCCTCATCCGCCATTGTCCCAAAGTGGCGGTGGAGAGATTCCCTGTCCAGTTTCATGTTGCCGCCCAGAAAGTTCTCCGGAATAAGCCGCCCCAGAAAAAGATTGGCGTCGGTGACCGTAATCCGGTTCCCTTTTCCGTAACAGATCGGGCCGGGATCGGCTCCGGCGCTTTCCGGGCCTACTTTCAGGGAACCACCGGCATCGAGGTATGCGATGGAACCGCCGCCGGCCCCGACGGTGTGGATATCGATCATGGGAACCTTGACCGGATAATGGTCGATGTTCGACTCCAGGGTCAGGGGAAGATCCCCGTCAATCAGGGCTACATCTGTCGATGTGCCGCCCATGTCAAAGGTGATCAGATGATCATACCCCGCCATCCGCCCGATTTCAAACGCCCCCACCGCGCCCCCGGCCGGTCCGGAAAGGATCGTCCGCACCGATTCGGTCCGGGCCGTTGCCGCAGAAATACTGCCGCCGTTGGACTGCATGATCCGGAGTTTTTCCTCGCCGATGGTCCCGGTAATAAATGCAATATACTTCTGCATCTTCGGGGAGACATAGGCGTTGATAATGGTGGTGGAGGTGCGTTCAAACTCCCGGAATTCCGACAGGATTTCATGGGAGAGCGAACAGGGAATTCCGGTTTCGGCCAGAAGAGCGCCGATCTGTCTTTCGTGTTCGGGATTCTGAAAGGAGAAGAGAAAAGAGACGGCGACGGATTCGACCCCTGCGGAACGGATCTGCTGCACGGTTTCGGCCATTTCTGCGTCATCCGGTGCGTTCAGTACAGCGCCGGTCTTT
>JBEPXL010000502.1:0-3437 GCA_041641935.1 Desulfobacteraceae bacterium
CACATCGTCTTTCGGGAAAGCGGCCGCAGTCAGGTAACAGTTGAGATCGAGAATCTCCTTGCGTTCGAAAAATCCCCGGGAGCCCATCATCTGGTAGGGAATCTGCAGGGTCCGGAGCGCCTTTTCAAAGGGAAGGGAACAGAACTTGGTCCGGTAGAGAATGCCGATCCGGTGGTATGGAATGCCCGTGGCCTGCAGGGTTCTGATTTTCCGGCAGACCCAGCGGGCCTCTTCGTCATCGTCGAAGAACCGGTGGGTGGCAATGATGCCGCCCCGTTTCTGTGAAAAACAGGTCTTTTCGATCCGGTCGCCGGTATGGTCCATCAGCCGGTTGGCCATCCGGACGATTTCATCGGCAGACCGGAAGTTCTGTTCCAGCCGGAAGATCCGGGCATCTTTGTAGTTCTCGGGAAAGGAAAGAAAATGGCTGACATTGCTTCCCCGGAACCCGTAGATGGCCTGCCAGTCATCTCCCACGCAGAAGAGATTGCCGTTTTTGAGGAGGAGCCGGGTCAGTTCTTCCTGCAGGTTGTTGGTATCCTGATACTCATCCACCAGAATATACTGAAAAAGCTCCTGATACTGCTGCCGGACCTCTTTGTGGTCCCGGAGTATGTTCCGTGTCTGGAGCAGAATATCATCGAAATCGACCGCATTGGCCGTCCGCAGCGCCCGGCTGTAGGCGCTGAACAGTTCGGCAAGGGAAACCCGGGCCACTTTCGGATGATAATTGAAATAGGCCGTCGGATTGCCGGAGTTCTTGGCATTGGAGATCTGGTACATGACTTTGGCGGCATGTTTTTTGTCCATATTCATCTCCAGCAGAATCTCCTTGATCAGTTTCTGCTGGGCGTAGGCGGCATATATCTGGAGGGGCTTTTCATAGCCGACCAGGGTGCAGTGTTCTTTCAGAATATGGTAACAGGCCGAGTGGTAGGTGCGGACCCAGGGGAACCGGTCGTCGGACAGCCCGGTCAGGAGCCGCAGGCGGTCTTTCATTTCGCCGGCCGCCTTGTTGGTGAAGGTGATGGCCAGAATCCGCGCCGGGTCGAACCCCTGGCGGATCAGATGATGGATTTTGGCCGTCAGGGTCCGGGTCTTTCCGGAACCGGCGCCGGCCACGACCAGTGCGGGCGTTCCCGTATAGATGACAGCGTTCTGCTGATGTTCGGTCAGTTGCATGAATCCTCTTTTGTTGCAGTGGATGATCCGGATGGACAGAAAAAAGGGCTGTCTTCTATTTCATTTCCTGGCAGATGCGGTGGATGGTCTGGGCGTGCCACTTCCCCTTGCCGGAAAAGGTCGGGATGTGTTCCGATTCGAGGTGATCTGCGATCTGGCCGTAGGTGGCGCCCTCGCTGCGCATGGTTTCGATTACCGCCAGTACCTTATCCCGGTCCGCCTTGGGCGGGCGCACGGCGGGCGGCAGCGGCGGGATTTCGACGGCTTTACGGGCTGTATCGGCATTCAGGCGGGATTCCACGGCTTCGGTCATGCGCAGCAGGGATTCCAGGTTCGTCGCCACACGCTCGATGGCGTCGGCCTTGCGGGTTTCGGCCTCGGCCCGCCGTTCACCGGCTTCGGCCATTCGGGTCATCACCACCATCAGCTCCGGCAGGGAATCACTCATCAGGCCCGCCAGCCGTTCCACATTCTCCAGTTTGGGAGCGACCACCTTTTTACCGTTTCCCTTGTCATTGCCGCGATACTGGGGATTGTTGTAGGGCCGCCGGTTGTTCCGTTCCGCCTGCTGCTTTTCCCGCTGCCGCAGGTTCTTTAAAAAATCATTCATTATGCTGATCCTTTCCGGATTGGTTTCAGATTATCAGAATCGTTTGATTTGCAGAACATCACGGTCACAGCCCCGGACAGGGACGCCATACCGTGCATACGCCGGCGGCAAGGCTGTGACCGTGATGTTCCGGATGTATTGTGCGGATTACGGCAGATCATCCGGAGAGGGGGATGATCCTTTTTCGCTTTCTTTCCGCAGGGCTTTTCTGACCGCTTTTTTCAGGGCCGCCTGATGGACCTCGGCGGCAAAATGAACGGGACTGTGCCCGTACATCGGATCCCAGCCCGCCGGATCGGCGGAGCAGAAGAACTGGGTCTCCAGCCCCACCCGCACCAGGGCGTCTTCCACCGGAAGGCCCATGATCTTCAGGGCCGCTTCCCAGGTGGCACCGCAGGGCGCCCCCCGCAGCACCGTTACTTCTGCGATTTTTCCTTCGCGGACAGTGACATCGAAATCCGGCGTACCAAACTGCTCGCCGTACCGGCCCAGACGAACCTGCCTGGGAAGACCGCATCACGTCGGCGGCGTCAGCACCTCTTCGGCCTGGATTTTTTTCCCCGATGCCACCAGCGGAACCCCCTGTGCGCGGCACAGGGCCGCCAGATCGTCGGACAGGTCCGGGTGTTTCAGAAAGTCGAGGACAATGTCCGCGTCGATCTTCGACGGCAGATAGGCGTCGCTGTCGTCGATAATGGGCGGCAGGGTCTCATCGATGGAGATGGTCTCTACTGCAAACCGGTCTCCCCCGTACCGCCGGATACCGCTGATTTTGGTTTCGGCGCTTCCCTGCTGCTGGAACACCAGTACTTTCTGGGGAGGCGTTTTTTCCGCTCCTTCCGTTGGGTTCATGCGGATTCCTCTTCCTTTCCGGATGGTTGACGGTTATCGCCGGGGCTGTACCCGGGCCGGGACCCGTAGAACATGTCCACCACGCTCCGGAACCGTTTCCAGAGGGCGGCATCCCGGGACTGGGGAACCGGACCGATCTCTTTCCATTTCTGCTGGCTCTCCCGCACCTTGTGCATGGTCCGCTTCCAGGTCTCCTGCATGTCGCCCGGAACCACCACCTCTTCCTTGAAATCGAGGCCGATGCTGAGATGTTCGGCAACCGGAACAATATCGTAATCCCGCCGTTTCTCTTCCGGGATCACCAGGCAGGCCAGTCCTTCCAGCGCGAGGCAGAGTCCCTCTTTCTCCTTCAGGTTCTCTTCCCGGTTCTGGTCAAGTTTTTCGAAATGGCGGTTCCGGCGGGTGAAGAACCGGTCACAGGCGGACCGGAACCGGTGCCAGAGTTCCTGTTCCGTCCGGTGAGGGGCCGGACCCACTTCTTTCCATTCCTGCTGGAGGGTTTTCAGCCGGTCGGCGGTCTCCTTCCAGTCGGTGGAACCGGCGAGTGCTTCGGCCTGTTCGACCATCGCTTCCTTCTGTGCCTGGTGTTCCGCCTGTTCTCCGGCCCGCCGGTCCAGGTATTCGCTGCGGCGCGCAAAGAAGGCGTCACAGGTTTCCCGGAACCGCTTCCATATGTCATCGGCCGCTTCGGCCGGAACCGGACCGATCTCTTTCCACTCCCGCTGAAGGTCCATCAGCGTGCTGGCGGCCGGTTCAATATCGTTGTCGTCGTTCACGGAGGCCGCAATGGCTT
>JBEPXL010000503.1:0-3423 GCA_041641935.1 Desulfobacteraceae bacterium
CACCGAACACTTTACCGGACCGGTCGGCGCGGCAGAGGCGCTGCGCCGCTCCCTCAACCTTCCGGCGGTGGACCTTCTGGACCGGCTCCAGCCCGGCTTTTTCGATACCCGGCTGCGGCAGGGAGGGCTCCGGCTACGGTATCCGGCCGGGCAGGGGCCCAACCTCACCATGATTCTCGGGGGCGTCGGGGCGTCTCTTGAAGAACTGGTCTCGGCCTACACGGCCCTTGCCCGGAACGGTCTATCCGGGGAACTTCGGTTTACGCAGGATGAACCGGTCCGGGAACGTCGGATGCTGTCGGGCGGAGCGGCATGGATCATCCGCCAGATCCTGCAGGCGGCGCGGCGGCCTGATCTTCCGGCCGGCCGGCTCTTTGTGGACCGGTCCCGGCAGGTCGCCTGGAAGACCGGGACCAGCTACGGATTCCGGGATGCGTGGTGTGTGGGGGTGACGGACCGGTATACGGTCGGGGTATGGGTGGGGCGTCCCGATGGCACGCCTTCTCCCGGTCAGTACGGGCGGGCCACGGCGGCACCGCTCCTGTTTCATCTCGTGGACAGTCTGCCGCGACGATACGGGCCGACAACACCGGTTCCGAAAACGGTGGCTCGAAGGGAAATCTGCTGGCCATTGGGCATGCCCCCGGCAGGAAAGAAGGACCGGCTCTGCCATGAGCGACGCACCGCCTGGACGCTGGGCGGGGTCATTCCGCCGACCCTGCCGGACCGGACGGACCGGCACTGGCAGGCCAATCCGGTGACGGTTCTGGTCAATGGGGAAACCGGTTTCCGGGTGGAAGCGGACTGTGCAGTTTCTGATGTGGAAAAATGGCAGATCGCCCGCTGGCCCCGGGCGGCAGAACCCTGGCTTACGCCCCGGCTGCGGCGGTTGTCGGCCATTCCCCGGCTGGATCCGTCCTGTGGTCGTCCGGTCGCCCATCTGGCGGAGAGCATCCGGATCATGGGGATTGAACCGGATACGGTTCTGCGTCCGCCGGGGGCGGATACAACCCTGCCGTCCCTTACCCTGCAGGCCCAGGGCGGGCGGGGGCAACTCTACTGGCTGTTAAACGGTGATCTGATCGGGCACTCGGATATTGGCGGGATACACCATTATCAGTTCGTCCAGCCGGGCCGGTATCATCTGACGGTCATGGATCTGGCGGGAAATTATGACGCGGTCGAATTTCTGGTTCTCGGCGGCAGACAGAGCGGATAGGCGGGAACGGTTTCTCCCCCGGATCAGGTTTTTACATACACCCCCTGGGTCCGGCTTCTGATTTTGCCCTGCTTTTTCAGCCGGTAGACAATGTTGTAGATTTTCCGCTTTTCAAATCCGGATTGTTCCTGAAGCGCCTCGATGTCGATTCCGTCTTTCGACTGCGCGATGAACCGGTAAATGGTGTCCGTATCGGAAAGGGATTTGCCCGGTTCCGGGCCATCCGGGGTTTTTTTGCGGTCCAGATTGATGACATTTGTGGACTTGTCTTCTTTTTTGTCGTCGCGACTGTCCTTGTCCGGGGATTCCACATATTCATCCAGCTGCTCTGCAATGGTTTCCATTCCCTTGGCAAACGACCGGATTCCTTCGGATAATGTTCTGATGAACTGATCAAATTCATTCATGTTTTCCCCCTCTCTCAGGGTTCACTGATCATTTGTTGAAACATGGTTGCCCCTTTCCGTCTCTGCCACAAAGTCTTTCAGCACCGTCTCCAGATCCCGCAGTGCGCCACTGTAAAAATGGTCGGTATCCGGAACCACAGAAATTTGTGCATCAGGATTCCACTGATCCACCATGAAACGGACCCGGTCGATGCCGGCAAACTCATCTTCATCGCCATTGATCACCAGACGGAGGCAGGGAATTGTTCCGACACCGGCGAAATCGAGAAAATTTACCGGCGGCGACACCATGACCATCCGGGTCACCGCCCCGGCCGGCCCTTCACAGCCGACATGGGCATTGACCCAGGCCCCGAAGGAGTATCCCGCCAGTTCCACCTGCCGGATTCCCTGATTCCGGAGATAATGAACCGCGCCCCGGACATCCTGCCGCTCTCCGGCACCATCTTCAAAATGTCCTTCGCTGCCGCCGACGCCCCGGAAGTTGAAGCGGAGGGTGGCACAGCCTTTCCGCTGATACGCATGGACAACGGTTTCCACCACCGGGTTGTACATATCCCCGCCGTACAACGGATGCGGATGGGTAACGACGACACCGCGCGGGCCACTGTTGCGGCAGAACAGTCCTTCGAGGCGGACGCTGTCATCCGTCTGGAATGCAACCGTCACTTCTTCCATTGTTTCCCCTTCCCTGTTCCGGATGAATGGATCATCTTTTGTTTTTCCGGCTTTTCTTCCGCCGCAGGGTCGAAATGATTTCGTGTCCGAAGGTTTTCCGCTGCCACGTTTTCATCTCCTCTACCGCCTGCAGCTCATCGACATGGGCGGGATTGAGCCGTGCCAGGGTCGTCATCTGGGATTTGGTGCAGATGAGGGCCGGATCGATCTTCAACTCGTCTGCCCGTCTGTCCCGCCACTGTTTCAGGGATTTGACCCGTTCGGGGGTTCTGGGCGAGAGAGACGGTGCTTTTTTACGCGGATAGACCGGCAGTTCCGACTGCGGCAGTTTCAGCGCCTCCTTCACCAGATTGACAATGGTCTGGCCGTACATGTTGATCTGCTTTTTGCTGAGGGCCTTCGTTTTTTCCAGCTGGTTCAGGGTGGTCGGTCGCGCCTTGACGATATCGAGCAGCCCCCTGTTACTGAACACCTTGAACAGAGGACGGTCCTTTTTTTCGGCAATTTCCATGCGGAACCCGAGCAGCGCTTCCAGAATCGCCAGATTGCGGGGGCGAAGCCGTCCCGCTCCCTTGAAACGGATAAAGAGCGGTTCATTTTCATCGGCATTGCTCCGGACCCGGCTCAGCAGTTCACATTCTTCCCGGACCCAGTCGAGCCGTCCCTTTTCCGCCAGGGATTTCTGGAGTTTCTCCGCCAGGGGAATCAGATAGGTGGTGTCGCGGGCGGCATATTCGAGCATATCCGGCGGCAGAGGCCGCTGGGACCAGTCCTTTTTCTGGTATTTCTTGTCCAGTGTAATATCGAACTCATTCTGAAGTACCGCCTCCAGGCCGGTTTCCCGGAATCCGAGAAACCGGCAGGCGAACTGGGTATCGAACAGGTTGTTGACCTCGATACCGAAGTCCCGGTGCAGCGAGCGAATATCATAATCCGCGCCATGAAACACTTTCTGCACCTCCGGATCGGCAAAGACAGGCGCCAGCGGGGAAAGGTCTTCGAGCTTCAGCGGGTCGATCAGCACATTGATCTGACGGCTTGCCATCTGAAGCAGGCAGACTTTCTCCCGGAAATGGTACATGGAGTCGGCTTCCAGATCAACGGCTATGATCTTCTCGT
>JBEPXL010000504.1:0-3416 GCA_041641935.1 Desulfobacteraceae bacterium
GACACTCTGGATGAAGGAATTGACCAGGATCTGCTGGGTCGCCTGTGGCTGTGCCTTGGGACGAATTTCCATTCTTTTTTTCCTCCTGAAATTAAGTCTCTGAATCGTTGCTCTTCCATGTTCATTTTGTTTCCTTAATATAACACCGCAGAGAAGATTATCAAGATAAATCGGCAGCAGGGAAACGGCTTTGAAACGTAGCGCAGGACTGGCCGGAGACGGCGTTTCAGGGGACAGGGAAAGCGATATGAAACCGGAGCAGATGTATCAGGAACTGAAAGACCTTGCCGAGAAACTCGGCATTACGGTAACGGAAAAAAGTTTCCGTAATACCGGGCTTCCCGTGAAGAGCGGTCTGTGCCGGATCAGAGAAAAGCCTGTCTATATCATGAACCGAAATCTGCCGCTTGCGAATAAAAGCCGGCTGCTGGCCGAATGTCTGGTGGAGATGGACCATGAACAGGTCTTTGTGGTGCCGGTGGTGCGGGAGTTTCTGGACCGTGTGGGACGTCGTACGTCATGATATTTGGAAGCGGGGCAGGGACAAAATCGACTAAAAGTTTACATAATATACTTTATCAGACTTTCAATTAATGTCGATCCGGGGCGGCAGAGGGCTCAAAAACCGTTGAATCCACTATATGATTGTGTTAGATACAAAGGTCTTTGCTTCTGAAACCGACGGAAATGGATACGGATGAGCACAGATCTGCAACAGCGCATATATACCGTTTCGGAACTGACGGTGGAAATCAGGGAGGTACTCGAAGAGCGCTTTCCCATGGTATGGATTACCGGGGAAATTTCAAATTTCCGGATGCCGGCGTCCAGACATTATTATTTTACATTAAAGGATGCCCGCTGCCAGCTCAGTGCGGTCATGTTCCGCGGCCAGAACCGGAATCTGAAATTCACGCCCGAAGACGGCATGAACATCACCGGGCTGGGCCGGATCAGCCTCTATGAACCGAGAGGCACCTACCAGATCATTTTCGAGTACCTGGAACCCAGGGGCGTCGGTGCGCTGCAGGTCGCCTTTGAACAGCTCAAAAACCGGCTGATGGCCGACGGGCTCTTTGATGAAAAGCACAAAAAGCCGATACCGTTCCTCCCGCGGAACATCGGCATTGTCACGTCCGGAACCGGCGCCGTGGTCCATGACATCCTCAAGGTCGTCAACCGGCGCTTTCCCGATGTCCGCATCGACATCGTGCCGGTCCGGGTTCAGGGAGACGGTTCGGCCGAAGAGATCGCAGACGCCCTCGACCTGCTGAACCGGCGCGGTGACGCGGATGTGATCATACTGGCCCGGGGCGGCGGTTCCCTGGAAGATCTCCAGTCCTTCAATTCCGAAACCGTCGCCCGGGCCGTCTTTGCATCGGATATTCCGGTCATCTCCGGCGTGGGCCATGAAACCGATGTGACCATCGCCGATTTTGTCGCCGACCTCCGGGCCCCGACGCCGTCCGCCGCCGCAGAACAGGCGGTTCCGGTCAAAGTCGAACTGGCCGAACGATGTTCCTCCCTGACCATGACCCTCATCGGACGGTTCTACCGGTATCTGGAACAGCATCGCAGAACCCTGGACAGTTTTTCCCGGCGACTGGTGCATCCGACCCGGCGGATCGATGAATTCCGGCTGCGCGTGGATGACCTTTCCGACCGCATGGCCCGCCAGATGCAACGCCTGATCCGGGACCGGCGGGACCATCTGGGCTGGCGGACGGAAAAACTCCACAGCAGCAGCCCTGTGGTTCAGATACGCAAACTGCTGGAAAAAACAGATTCTCTCACCGGCATGCTCTGCCACCGGCTCGATACCGCCTGCCGTGACAACCGGGCCCGGCTCCGGGAACTGACCGCCCGGCTCCATGCGCTGGACCCCGAAGCGGTCCTGGCGCGGGGCTACAGCATTGCCCTCACCGTCCCGGATGAATCGGTTGTCCGGGATGCCGCGTCGGTTGCCGAAGACCAGCTCCTGGACATCCGGGTGGCACGGGGCAGGATTCGATGCCGCATAGAAGGAAAAACCACACACGATGACAACAAAACAGACCTTTGAAAAGGCCCTGAAACAGCTGGAAGAAATTGTGCAGGAACTGGAATCCGGCGACCTGCCGCTGGAAAAAGCGATGAAAAAGTTTGAGGAAGGGATTGAACTCTCCCGGTTCTGCACCCGTCAGCTGGATGAAACCGAACAGAAAATCACCCTTCTGGTTCAGGATAAGCAGGGAAATATACTGGAAAAACCCTTCAAAAACGGATCTGAAAAAGAATCCTGAACCCGGTCTGTCTGCAGATCGGGTGAGATACAGATATCCGGTGTCCGGATATCTGCAGAAAGGACAGCAACGGTTTGAGCCTGTTAGATTCGATCAACTCTCCTGCCGATCTGAAACGTCTTCGGGTCGCCGACCTGCCGCATCTGGCACAGGAGATCCGGGAACGGATTGTACGTGTCGTCTCAAAAAACGGGGGCCATCTGGCCTCCAGTCTCGGTGCGGTGGAACTGACCATCGCTCTTCATTATGTATTCGACACGCCGGATGACAAAATCATCTGGGATGTGGGCCACCAGAGCTATGCCCACAAACTCCTCACCGGCAGAAGAGACCGCTTCCCTACCCTGCGCCAGCATGACGGCATCAGCGGATTTACCCGGATGAGCGAGAGTCCCTATGATGCCTTCACCACCGGGCACAGCAGCACCTCCATTTCGGCGGGCCTCGGGATGGCATGCGGCAAGCGGCTGAAACATGATCCGTCCAAGGTGATCGCCGTCATCGGTGACGGTTCCATGACCGCCGGACTGGCCTATGAAGGGCTGAACCAGGCGGGACATCTTCACAAGGACGAGAACCTGATTGTCATCCTCAATGACAATGACATGTCCATCTCCGCCAATGTAGGCTCCCTCTCCTCTTTCCTGAGCCGCACCTTTTCGGCGCCCTATCTGCAGGGATTCCGGAAGGAGTTCGGGGATTTCCTCAAGTCCCTCCCCCGGATCGGCGGGGACATGTACAAACTCGCCAAACGCTCGGAGGAATCCTTCAAGACCTTTGTGACCCCCGGTATGCTGTTTGAGGCATTCAATTTCGACTATTTCGGCCCCATCAACGGCCACCGTCTCCAGCATCTCATTGACATTCTCTACAACATCAAAGGACTCCGGGAACCGGTGCTGCTCCATGTCACCACCAAAAAGGGAAAAGGGTATCCCCCGGCGGAACAGAATCCGGTCTATTTTCACGGGGTGGGATGCTTCGAAATCGAAACCGGCACCTGCATCAAGGACGGCATATCCGTTCCCACCTATACCAATGTTTTCGGTGACGCCATGATCGAACTGGCCAAAGCGGATGAGCGGATCATTGCGGTGACTGCCGCCATGCCCGAAGGAACGGGTCTCGCGAAAT